>NZ_BPRD01000383.1 GCF_022179745.1 Methylorubrum podarium | reverse complement strand
TACTCTCGTGGGCCGCGCATGACGGGGCCGTGGACCGTCCGCGCGGCCCACGAGAGTAGATGGACGGAACGGAAGGAAGTCCTGTCCGATGCGTGTCCTACGTTTGGTCATCCTGGCATTCGGGATGCTCGGCGGTCTCGCCGGCCTGGCGGCCACCGCGAACGCCGCCCCGATCCCGGTGGCTCCGGCCACCGCCCAAGCGGGGGAGCCGCCCCTGCTCAACCACGTTCACTGGTACGGCCGACGCCACTATCGCCGCGTCCACTGGCGTCCGCGTTACCATTATCGTCACGCGTATTGGCGCCCGCGCCATTACTACCGCCGGGCCTACTGGGGGCCGCGCTACCACTATCGCCGCGTCCACTGGCGCCCGCGCCCCTACTACCGGCACGCCTACTGGGGGCCGCGGCCCTTCTACCGCCGGCCCTACTGGCGCGCGCACTACTACCACCGGCCCCGGTTCTACCGTCCCTGGTACTGAGCTGCGGCGCCGAGCCTTCCGCGGATCGAGGGGTGCCCGAGCGGGCACCCCTTTTTCATGGAGGAGGCCACGGGGTGCCCCGATGCAGCGCCTCAGCCTCCGGGGTGAAGCGCCCGGTCTCGTCCTGAAGCACCAGGGGCGGCAGCAGGCGGAACGGCGCGCGGCTGCCCTTCACGGCGGCGATCAGCACGCGGATCGCCGGCCGCCCGGCACGTCCGTAGACGGGGCGGACGGCGCAGTCGCCGAAGCGCCCGCGCAGGGCACCGAGGCAAGCGGGTAGGGCGTCGGCCCGGTGGATCAGACCGAGCCGTCCACCGGGGCGGAGCAGGTCGGCGCAGGTCCGCAGCCACAAGTCGAGGCCGCCGGGTGCGAAGGTGTGCGCCGCGGCCTTTCCGGGGTCGGGGGAGGGGCGGTGCGCCCCCTCCTCGAAGAAGGGCGGATTGGTCAGCACTAGGTCGGCGCTCTCCGGCACCAGGCCCGCGTCCCGGCGCTGCGCCCCCGGCGCCAGGATATCCGCCTCGATCACCGCGACGCGGTCGTCGAGCCCGTTCGCCGAAGCATTCTCCCGGGCGAGGGCGACGAGGTCGGGGTCGCGCTCGACCAGCACCACCCGGTCCACCTCCGACAACCGCGCCGCCGCGAGCCCCACCGCGCCGGTCGCCGCGCCGAGATCGTAGAGCGTCGAGCCCGGCTCGGGGACGAGAAGGCGGGCGAGCAGCACCGCGTCGGTGCCGGCGCGGTGGGCGCCGCGGGGCGGCTGGCGCAGCTTCAGGCTTCCGCCGAGGAAGGCATCCGGCTCAGTGCTCATCGCGCAGTTCGGCGGACAGGCCGGCGTCGGTGAGGATGCGGCGGGCCTGCCGCGCGTGGTCGTCGGGCACGAGCAGGCGGCGGCCGAACATGCCGATCGATCCTTCGAGCGCGCTCATGTGCTCGTCGGCGACGAAGAGCGGAATGCCCGCCTCCTCCAGAAGTGAGCGCGCGAAGCCGATCAGGACGATGTCGTTGCTGCGGATCAGTTCTTTCACGGCATCATCACCCTTCGACCGCTCCCGCAGGTCGGGCGGGCGGCATCCCGGCTCGTAACATTGTCCACGCCCGCGCGCAGCCATGCGGCACGGCCGCGTGTTGCAGTGCCGACGGCCCCGTGCGACAGGGGCAGCCGCGGGGCAGGGGTTCCGGCAGGGTGCCGGTCGAGAGTTTCCGGAGGCATCGCGCTTGGGCGTCGTCGTTACCCTCGATGAAGGCCGCTCCGATCCGGAGGCCAGCCTCACCGATCTCGTCCGCCTCGTCGCGGCCGGGATGGAGCGGGTGAACGCGACCATCCTGTCGCGCACGGGCTCCGACGTGGCGATGATCCCCGAGGTCGCCAACCACCTGATCGCCTCCGGCGGCAAGCGCCTGCGCCCGATCCTGACGCTCGCCTGCGCCGACCTGTGCGGCTACGGCGCCGGGAACCGCGAGGCGGATGGCGCCGTGAAGCTCGCCGCCGCGGTCGAGTTCATGCACACCGCGACCCTCCTCCACGACGACGTGGTGGACGAGAGCGACATGCGCCGCGGCCGCGTCGCCGCCCGGATCAAGTGGGGCAACGAGGCGAGCGTCCTCGTCGGCGACTTCCTGCTCGGCCAAGCCTTCCGCATGATGGTCGAAGTGGGTTCGCTCCGCGCCCTCGACATCCTGTCCGCGGCGGCCACGGTGATCGCCGAGGGCGAGGTGATGCAGCTCACCGCCGCCAAGAACATCGAGACGAGCGAGGACGAGTACCTCGCCGTGATCCGCGGCAAGACCGCCGAGCTGTTCGCGGCGGCCTGCGAGGTCGGCCCCGTGCTCGCCGGGCGATCGGAGGCGGAGCAGGCGGCCTGCCGCGCCTACGGGATGAATCTCGGCATCGCCTTCCAGCTCATCGACGACGTGCTCGATTATGGCGGCACCAGCGCGGCCTTGGGCAAGAACGTCGGCGACGACTTCCGCGAGGGCAAGATCACGCTGCCGATCGTGCTGGCGCTGCGCCGCGGATCGGACGAGGAGCGCGCCTTCTGGCGCCGCACCCTGGAGCGGGAAGAGCTGGCGGAGGGCGATCTGCAGCAGGCGCTGACGATCCTGCACCGCCACCGCGCCCTTGACGACACGATCGAGCGCGCCCGGCACTACGGCGACCAGGCCCGCGCGGCTCTGGACTCTTTTCCGAACGGGCCGATGAAGGCCGCCCTGCTGCAGGTGGTCGATTTCTGCATCGCCCGGGCGCACTGACGCGCCCGTCCCGCGGCCGCATCAGGCAAGCCGCGTCGGCTCGACCCACCAGCCCGGCTGCGCCGCGCGGACCGCACCGGCCGCGCCCTGGGCCGCGGCGTTGTCGGAGAAGATCGCGAACACGGTCGCGCCCGAGCCCGACATCCGCGCGAGCCGGCATCCCGCCTGCTCCCGCAGGAGCGCCAGCGCCTCGCCGATCACGGGGGCGACGGTGAGGGCCGGGGCCTCGAGATCGTTGCGCGCGGGGGCGATCGCGGCGAGGACGGCCGCCGCATCGAGACCGCTGCCGATCACCGGATGCGCGGCCCCGTCGAGCCGCTGGCCGACCGCGAGGCCGAGGGCCTTGAAGACCGGCGCCGTCGCGACCGGCACGCCGGGATTGACCAGCACCGCCGGCAGGGGCGCGAGGTCGAGGACGGGCCCGATCTCCTCGCCCGCGCCGCGCATCATCCGCGCCCGTGGATCGAGGCAGACCGGGACGTCGGCACCGGTGGTCCTTGCCGCCGCGATCACCGCCGGATGGTCGAGCGGGAGCCCGTTTAGGTCCGCGAGCAGCCGAAGGGCGGCGGCGGCATCCGACGAGCCGCCGCCGATCCCCGCCGCGACGGGCAATTGCTTGTGCAGGCGGAAGGCCCCCAGGCTCAGACCGTCCACGCCCGCGGCGAGGTGGCGGGCTGCGCGCAGGACGAGGTTGTCGTCGAGCGGCCCGGCCGGACCGGCGGTCGGGCCCGAGACGGCGAGCGAGAGATCCGGACCCGGCGCCAGTTCCAGCGTGTCGGCGACCTCGGCGAAGGCAACGAGGCTTTCCAGCGCGTGGTAGCCGTCCCCCGGCCGGCGGCCGAGGACATGCAGGGTCAGGTTGATCTTGGCCGGAGCGCGGGTGGTGAGGACGGACAACAACAGCTCTCGGCCGGAGGGTCAGGGAACGCGCCCTGCCATAGGGGTCACATCCGGAACGGGCAAGGCTGGACCCATCGACGGAGGCCCACTCCAAACCGCGACCTCATCCTGAGGTGCCGCAGCGAAGCGGAGGCCTCGAAGGATTGTCCAGAAGCCGCGCGGGAACTGGAGGATCCTTCGAGGCCCGCTGTCGCGGGCACCTCAGGATGAGGACGTGGGTGGGGTGTCGCGTCAGCGGGGAAGCCTTACTTCCCCGGCTTCTTGTCCGCTGCGCCCGGCGGCTCGTTCGGCGCCGGCGCGCCCTTCGGCAGTTCCGGGTTCTCCGGGTTGTGCGGCGCCGCCACCGGGGCGGGCACGGCCTGGGCCGGATCCTGCGTCGGCGGGTTCTCGGCGGTGGCCGTCGGCTTGTCCGGCTCGGGCAGGCCATCCTTGAGCTTGGCGTTGATCTTCACGAGATCGTCGGGCTCCGGGTTCAAGTCCTTGGCGTGCTGCCACTGGAACTTGCCCTCCAGCCGCCGGCCGGTGCGCCAGTAGGCGTCGCCGAGGTGGTCGTTGATGGTGGGATCGCCCGGCTTCAGCTCGACCGCCTTCTCCAGCTCGCGCACCGCGTCGTCCCAGCGGCCGAGGCGAAAGTACGCCCAGCCGAGACTGTCGATGATCATGCCGTCGCGGGGCGAGAGATCGACGGCCTGCTTCAGCATGGTGAAGCTCTCGTCGATGTTCATGTTCCGGTCGACCCAGGAATAGGCGAGGTAGTTGAGCACCTGCGCCTTGGCGTTCGGCTGGGTCGGCGGCACGAGGGCGAGCGCCTTCTTGAGGTCGGCCTCGGCCTTCTGCCACTCGCTGGCCCGCTCGTAGGCGGTGCCGCGGAAGTAGAACAAGGTCCAGTTGTTGGCTTCCTTGCCCGGCTGGATCAGGTTGATCGCGCGGGTATAGGTCTCGGTCGCCTCGGTGAACTTCTTGCGCGAGCGCTGGACGTTGCCGAGCGCCGAGATGACGTCGATGTTGTCGGGATGCGCCTTGAGCACGGTGTCGAGGTGCTGCAGCGCCTCGTCGCCCCGGCCCATCTGCTCAAGGTTGAGGCCGATCTGGATGTCGGCGTTGAGCTTGAGCGGCGAGGAGGCCGGGATCTGCGCGTAGGCCTCGTTCGAGCGCTCGGTCTGCTTCATGCGGTCGAGCGTGTCGGCAAGCGTCAGCCGGGCCACGGCGTGCTCGGGGGCGAGGTAGAGGGCGAGCCGCAGGTAGACCACCGCCGGCAGCTCGTCGCCCTGGGTCGAGCCCGCGGAGCCGAGCCCGTAGAGCACCTCCGCCGCACCCTCCTGGGCGGACGAGATCAGCGGAGCCAGCGGCTTGCCGGCCTTGAGCTTGTCGAGGGCGTCCACCACGAGGGGATGGCGCGACATCACCTTCTCGAACTCGCTGTAGGCGTCGATGGCGAGGTCGGTGCGGCCGATCCCCGCCTCGAAGCGGGCGTAGCCGTCGACGATGCGCAGGGTGTTGTGGTCGGCGTCGTAGGCCGCCTTCAGCTTGCGCTCGGCCTCGGCCCGGTCGCCGATCACCGAGGCGATCAGCCCGGCATGGTAGTCGCGGAAGACGTTGAAGTAGCGCTCGCCGCGCAGGCGGTTGAGCGTCTCGTAGGCGCGCTTGCCGTCGCCGGCGCCGGCATAGGCCCAGGCGGTCAGCAGGGTGCCGGTGAGGTCGGCGGCGGCACCCCGGCCGCTGCGGCCGAAGCTCTGGCGGGCGGGGCCGTACTGGCCGGCCTTGAGCTGGCGCACGCCGAGGGCGAGCTGCGCGAGGCCGTTCGAGCTTTCGCGGGTGGCGAGGCGCTCGGCGGCGCGGAAGGCGTCGGTCATCGCGCCGTCGGCCAGCAGCGAGACGAAGGCGCGCTCCAGGAGCTCGGCGTTGCGCGGATCGCCCTTCACCGCCTCGCGGTAGAAGCTCGCGGCGGCGGCGGTGTCCTTCGAGGCGCCGGCGATGTAGGCCGAGAGGAAGTTGCCTTCGAGGGATTCCGCGGGCTCGTACTCCGAGATCGGCGAGGATTCCCGCGGCTGCATGGCCGCGGCCGGCAGGATGCCGAGAGAGGTCGAAGCGAGCAGCAGGGCGAGCGCGGTGGCGCTCCGGCGGGTGGCGTATCCGAACATGGGCACCAGTCACGGCTCCTTCGCGGGACCGGCGGACGGAGCTTGCTCCGGCCGGCTCCGGTTTGGCGGGGGACACTGAACTCTTCCCGCCATGACCGCAAGGCGAAAGGATGGCGCGGGGGAGGGCCCCGTTCGGGCTCGGGTTCAGGCGCCGTCGCCGATCTCGGCGCGGGCATCCTCCACGAGCTGGGCCAGCCCAGCATCGACCTCAGCCCCAAGGAGCGTCCGCTCGGCCGCGGACAGATCCTTGGCCCAGGCGCCGCTGCCGAAACCCTCCTGACAGCGCGCCCGCTCGGCCTCGATGTAGGCTTCCGTCGCCTCGGGGCGGTCCCGCATCGCCTGCACGAAACCGAACCACGCCGCGCGCTCGACCACGGCGAGGCGGGCCCGCAGCCGCACTTCTACGGCCCGGGCGGGATCGATCGTCTCACCCTCTGACATCGCTGGCTCCGACATGGCTGGCTCCCGAAGCATCGTCCCGAAAGGTCACCCCTCTCGCAACACGACGACGCCATAGACCAAAGCTAGCGCTCCTTGCGCTGCTCGCAGCGGGTCTTCACGTAGGTGTTGGCGTCCCCGCCGTGGCCGGCGCTCGCGGCGAGCACCGGACCCTGGATCAGGCATTCCTGAAGCGTGTGGGCCGGCCCGATGATGACATCGAGGGCGGTCTCGCGGGAGCAGTCCGGCATCTGGACGGTGGAGGCGCAGACGAGCGCGACGACGAGGATGGGATTCATGGGGCCGGCCTCCCTGCCGGAGATGATCGTTCTTGGATCGGAACGTGTCGGCGCTCCGGCGGCCCGTTGTGACCGGCGGGGGAGCGTAGATCGGGCGCCCCACCGGCTGAAACCGGCAAACCGCGCGAAAGGCTGCCCTGAGCCGATGCGTCACAGCAGCCCGGTCCGGCGATGACGGCGGCGCGAACCGCCCTCGGCCGGACCCGAGGCGAGAGGACCGGCGCGCGCCAAACCTCTGAAAGACCGAAGGATTTTCGTGACGGGAGGGCGCTGCCCCAAAAAAGTCGCAAGAGGGTCCTGTCTTCCCGCGGATGTGACAAGGTCGTGACCGGCGTTTTGACAGGGAGGCGGCAATGTCTTTCGATATCGTTCTGACCCAATCCGCGCAGGAAATCGCCGAGAGAAGCGGGGTTCTTCCAGTTCTCGAAGAGCGCGCGCGCGATGAGATCGCTGAACTTCCCGGCGAAGGCCTCGAAGAACTCGAGCGCCGTCTGTTCCATGCCTTCGCGCTCGATGACGGCACCGAGGTGATCTGCTCGCTGACCGCCGACGGCGCCGTGCGGGTCGATGCCTGCGAGGCGGACGTCGCCGCCTGACGCTTCTCGCGGAACCGTGAACGGCAGGTCCGGATTGCTCCTCCCGCTTGACGTGCCTCACGAAGCGTCCGCCGCCGGTCACCCTTCCCGGGTGCCCGTGGTGCGGCGAGCGCTTCGCGAGACGTCCGTTCCCGCGTCCGTCGAGGAGGAGACATGGCCCAGGATACCGTCGGCGTCGAAGCCGAATTCACGAGCCTTGAGGCGGCCCGCGCCGCC
>NZ_BPRD01000382.1 GCF_022179745.1 Methylorubrum podarium | reverse complement strand
CCGAGAACGCCTATGCCGAGGCGGCGCTCGGCGGCGCCGCGGACCTGCGCAAGGCCCTGGTCGCCGAGATGCGGGGGCGCATCCGCGAGGACGACGCCTCGGTGCCGGAGCCCGACGGACCCTTCGCCTACTATTCCCGCCACCGCGAGGGCGGGCAGCACCCGCTGATCTGCCGCCGCCCGCGCACCGTCCACCGCATCGCGGAGGAGCCGGAGGACGGCGAGATCGGCGAGCAGATCCTGCTCGACGGCGATCAGGAGGGCGAGGGTCTCGCCTTCTTCGAGATCGCCGGCGCCGCCCATTCCGACGACCATCGCCTCCTCGCCTGGGGCGTCGACACCAAGGGTTCGGAACTCCACACCATCCGCGTGCGCGATCTCGACACCGGCGTGGACCGGCCGGAACGGGTCGAATCGACCGCGGGCGACGCCGTCTGGAACGCGACCGGCACCGCCTTCTTCTACGTGGCGCTCGACGAGAACCACCGTCCGGCCCGCGTCATGCGCCACCGCCTCGGCACCGATCAGGCGGAGGACTCGGTCGTCTACGAGGAGGCCGATCCGGGCTTCTTCGTGCATATCGGCCGCACGCAATCGGGCACCTACCTCACCGTCACGGCGAGCGACCACGAGACTGCGGAGGTTCATCTGCTCGACCGCGCCGACGACGAGGGGGCGCTCCGCTGCGTCGCGGTCCGCCAGGAGCGGCTGATCTACTCGGTCGAGCACTGGGGCTCGTATCTCGTCCTCCTGACGAACGCCGACGGCGCGGTGGACTTCAAGATCGTCACCTGCCCCCTCGACGCCACCGGGCGGGAGAACTGGCGCGACGCGGTGCCCTACCGGCCCGGCGTGATGATCCGGCACCTCCACGTGCTCGGCAATCACCTCGTGCGGCTCGAACTGGAGAATGCCCTGCCGCGCATCGTCGTGCGCGACATGAAGGGCGACGAGCACACCGTCTCGTTCGCCGAGGAAGCCTACTCGCTCGGCCTCCTGCCCGGCTACGAGTTCGAGACGGCGCGCATCCGCTTCGTCTACTCCTCGATGACGACGCCGGCCGAGACCTACGACTACGACTGCGTCACCCGCGCCCGCATCCTGCGCAAGCGCCAGACCGTGCCGAGCGGCCACGAGCCCGCCGACTACGTCACCCGGCGCCTGTTCGCGACGGCGCCCGACGGCGAGAGCGTGCCGATCTCGCTCCTGCACCGTCGCGGGCTCACCCTCGACGGCTCGGCGCCACTGCTGCTCTACGGCTACGGCTCCTACGGCACGCTGATGCCGGCAGGCTTCCGCACCAACCTGCTGAGCCTCGTCGATCGCGGCTTCGTCTACGCCATCGCCCATGTCCGCGGCGGCACCGAGAAGGGCTGGAACTGGTACCTCGACGGCAAGCGCGAGAAAAAGCCCAACACCTTCACCGATTTCGTCGCCTGCGGCCGGGCGCTGATCGAGGCGGGCTACACGAGGCAGAGGCGCATCGTCGCCCATGGCGGCAGCGCGGGCGGCATGCTGATGGGGGCGGCGGCGAACCTCGCCCCGGAGCTGTTCGCCGGCATCGTCGCCGACGTGCCCTTCGTCGACGTGCTCAACACCATGCTCGACGCGGACCTGCCGCTCACCCCGCCGGAATGGCCCGAATGGGGCAATCCGGCCGAGAGCGAGGCGGCGTTCCAAACGATCCTGTCCTACTCGCCCTACGACAACGTCGCCGCCAAGGCCTATCCGGCGATCCTGGCGCTCGGCGGCCTCACCGATCCGCGCGTGACCTACTGGGAGCCGGCCAAATGGGTGGCGCGGCTGCGTGCCACCATGACCGGCGGCGGCCCGATCCTGTGCAAGATCAACATGGAGGCCGGGCACGGCGGCGCCGCCGGCCGGTTCGACCGCCTGGAGGAGGTCGGGCTGATCTACGCCTTCGCGCTGATGGCGGCCGGGCGCGCCGGGACGGCGGCCTGAGGACGTTCGAGCCCGGCCGCGACCGATCGCGCGGCCGGGCTTCGACAAAATCGAGCGGACAGGGCAGAACAACGCGCGCGTCTTTGCTATGCTGCCTCAGCAAAAATAAGATCAGAATAATAATCAAGCGGATCGGTTAGGGAGAAACACGATGAAGCATTCCGCGATCGCAGCCGCGATGTTGTTCGCGCTGCCGCTCGCCGCCATGGCCGAGGAGGGGGTGCCCGAGGCCGGCGCGACCGCTCCGAAGGCGCCGCAGACGGCGCAGGAGCGCAAGGAGGCGAACGCCGCCAAGCTGGCCGGGCTCGTCCGCTTCGTCGGCGAATCGTGCAAGGAGGCTCGACCCGATTACGAGCGGTTCAAGTCGGTGGTGGCCGCCATGGGCGTCGATCTCGACGCGATCTCGAAGGGCGAGTTGCTCATGCGCAGCATGGGCTACACCGAAGCCTACCGGAAGAACGTCGATGAGAGCTGCCGCAAGGCGCAGGAGATGTTCGGCGAGAAGGGCACGGCGATCCCCGGCCTCGTCCTGCGCAAGGCCTCGTAACCGAGGCCCATTTTAAGCGCCCGTTCACCGCGCTGAGCGAGAGTGCCCGCACGAGTGGCGTTCGGCGGCACGCCTCCTTCGGAGGTTGGCCGCCGCGAACAGGCGGGCGTTTCGCGCGATGGGGGGACGGGCCGGTCAGGGAAAGCGGCTGCGTCCGGGCGGGGCTCTGCTCCGCGCCGGCCTCGCCGCCGGTCTCTGCGCCTGGATGTCCGGGGCGGAGGCGGCCCGGCTCGTCTCGGCCAAGGGCGCGCAGCCGCCGGAGGGCTACGGCCGCATCGTCCTCACCTTCGATGAACCGGTCGCCGTCAAGGCGCGGCTCTCGGGCGCGATCCTCGTGCTCAGCTTCGGCGAATCGGTGGGCGCTGGCCCCGAGCGGATCGCGGCGGGCATGCCGGATTTCGTCGCGGTGGTCCGGCGCGACCCCGACGGCTCGGCCCTGCGCCTCGCCCTGCAGCGCCCCTACCGCATCAACGTGCAGGATGCCGGCGAGCAGGTCTTCATCGACCTGCTGCCGGAAAACTGGAAAGGCTTTCTCCCGCCGCTTCCCATCGAGGTGGTGGCCGATCTCGCCCGACGGGCGGCGGCCGCCGAGGCGAGCCTGAAGGCGCGCCATCCCGCTCCGGTGCCGCGGCCGCTCACCCTCGAACTCGCCCATACCGATGCGCGGACCCGGCTCGCGCTGCGCCTGCCGGAGGGCACCGAGGCCGCCTTCGCTCCGAACGGTGCGGGCACGCGCCTGACGCTGCCCGGTGCGTGGCGCATCGACGACCTGGCTCTGCGGGGACGTCTGTCCCCGAGCATCGGCCGTGTCGCCGTCGAGACGGAGGCGGGCGAAGCACGGATCGTCGCGAGCCCGGCCGATGGCGTGAGCCTCGCCACCGCGCGGGACGAGGATGTCGTCACCATCGACTTCCTCCCGAAGCCGAAGCCCGCGGAGAGCCCAGCACTATCGGCCGCCGGCGCCAAAGGCGAGGCGAAGGAGGAGCCGACGGACGCCGCGAAAACAGCGGCGGCACCGGCCGTGCAGGCCGCAGACGCGTCGGCGGCGCGCCGCGCGGCGCCGGCACCCGTGTCGCGCAAGGCGGGATCGGGCCTCGTCTTTCCCTTCGCCAAACGCGTGCCGGCGGCCCTGTTCGAGCGCGGCGGCGTCGCCACCCTCGTCTTCGCCACGACCGATCCCGTCGCCGTGCCGCCGCCCGGCGCCACCGGCCTCGTCGCCGTCGCGCCCCCGCGGCGCGTCGGCAGCTTCACCGTCCTGCGCTTCGCCATGCCCAAGGGACGGCTCGTGGACGTGATGCCGGTGACCGAACCCGACGGCTGGGAATTGGTGACCGGGGACGGCCTCTCGCCGAGCGAGAGCCTCACCGCCCAGCGCATCCCGTCCGCGCAGGGCCGGCTCGGGATCACCCTGCGGCTGCCCGCGGCCGGTCCCGCCGGCTGGCTCGATCTCGACGGCGAGCGCATCGCCGTCGTCACCTCCGACGGCACGCGCCCGGCTGGAGTGGTCAAGGCGCAGCGCTTCGTCGAGTTCGAGCTGATTCCGAGCCGTCTCGGCCTCGCCGTGCTCGCCAATGCCGACGACCTCATCGTCCGGCCCGACCTCGATGGCGTGACGATCGGCCGTGAGGGCGGAAAGGAGGCGGGCAAGGAGGGCCGGGAGGGCGGACTCTCGGTGTCGGGCGTCTCCCGCCCCGCCGATCCGCCCGTCGGTGCGGTCACGGAACTGGCGATCGATCGTGAAACCTGGGAGAAGGCGCAACGCGGCGACGTGCGCGCCACGCTGCGGGAGGGCCTTGCCGCCGCCGTCGAGGCGCATCGCCGCGACCGCGGCGCCGCCCGCCTCGCCCTGGCCAAGGCGATGATCGCCAACGACCTCGACGTGGAGGCGCTGGGCGCCTTGAATGCCGCCGCCGCCGAGGACGTCGTGATCGACGGCGACCGCCAGACGGTGCTGCTGCGCGGCATCCTGCTCGCCCGGATCGGACGGACCGAGGAGGCGCGCAAGCTCCTCTCGGACGAGCGGCTCACCACCAATCCCGAAGCCCGGCTCTGGCGTGGCTACGCCGACGCCCTGGCCGGCCGGTGGAGCGAGGCGGCGAGCGCCCTGCGCGCCGGCGAGTCGGTCCTGGAGCGCTACCCCGAGCCTCTCGCCTCGCTGTTCCACGCCGCCGCCGCCGAGGTCGCGGTCGAGACCGGCGATTGGGAGGCGGTCACGCGGGAATCGGTCGCCGCCAGCCGTGCCGCGACCGATTACACGCGGGATCGGCTGACCCTGCTGCGGGCGAAGATGGACGAGGCGACCGGGCGCGGCGCGGCGGCGCTGGCAGCCTACGAGACGCTTCGGAGCCAGGCACCCTGGCCGCTGGCGGCGGAGGCGACGCTGCGCGCGGCCTCCCTCGGCCACGCGCTCGGCAAGACGACCCTGCCCGATGCGATCGACCAGCTGGAGGTCCTGGCCCTGACATGGCACGGCGGCCCGACCGAGATCGGGACGCTCGGCGCCCTCGGCGGCCTCTACGAGGAAGCCGGGCGCTGGCGCAAGATCTTCACCACCGCGCGCCGCGCCAACACCCTCAACCCGCAGGCGCCGATCGCCCGCGCCCTGCACGAGCGGGCGATGGCCGTGTTCGAGGACCTGTTCCTGGGCCCGCGCGGCGAGAAGCTCGGCGGCGTCGAGGCGCTGGCGCTGTATTTCGACTTCAAGGACTTCGCGCCCGCGGGCCGGCGGGCCGACGAGATCGTGCGGCGCCTGGCCGACCGCCTCGTCGCCCTCGACCTGCTCGATTCCGCCGACGAGCTGCTGCAGTACCAGATCGATCACCGCCTGGAGGGGGCGGCCCGCTCCTCGGTGTCGGCGCGGCTCGCCACGATCCGCCTGATGGAGGGCAAGCCGCTCGAAGCGCTCCAGACGCTCGATGCGACGCACCTCCCCGAGCTTGCCGAGGACGTGCGCCGCGCCCGCGCGCTGCTGCGCGCGCGTGCCCTGTCGGACCTGTCCCGCACCGATCTCGCCCTGGAGACCGTCGAGGGCGAGACCGGCGCCGATGCCGAGCGGCTGAGGGCCGACATCCTGTGGGCCGCCCGTCGCTGGCGCGAGGCCGGGGAGGCGCACGAGATGATCCTCGGGCCCGCCTGGCGCTCCGGAAAACCCCTCGACGACACGGCGCGGGCCGACGTGATCCGTGCCGGCATCGCCTACGGGCTCGCGGGAGAATCGCTCGGGCTCGAGCGGCTCAAGGCGAAGTTCGCCGGACCCATGGCCGAGAGCGCGGATGCCCGCACCTTCGCCATGCTGACGCGGCCGGACGCGCCGCGCTCCGCCGCCTTCCGCGACGCGGCTCTGCGCGCCACCAAGGCGGAAACGCTCGCCGCCTTCCTCTCGGAGTACCGCAAGCGCTACCCCGACAGCGCCGTGCCGGAGCCCGGCAGCGCCGCGACGGCCAACCGCGCCGAGGCGCCGTCCCCGCCGCCGGGGTGAGGATCAGTATCGGCCGCGCCCGCGCTGCGCGTCGATGCTCCACGGGCCGGGGCCGGCGAAGGCGATGTAGAGGAAGACGAAGCAGAACAGGATCGCCGCGTCGCCGCCGTTCAGGGCCGGGAAGAAGCTTTTGGGCGCGTGGGCGATGAAGTAGGCGAACGCCATCTCGCCGGAGAGGATGAAGGCCACCGGTCGGCTGAACAGCCCGACCACGAGCAGCGCGCCGCCGACGAGTTCGAGCAGGCCGGCGATGCCGGACATCGACATCAGCGGTGGGTTCATCGCGCTCGGCGGGAAGCCGAGGATTTTCTGCGTGCCGTGCGCCATGAAGATCAGCGCCGAGACGATCCGCAGGATGCTCAGCATCCGCGGCGCCCATTGCGCGGTGGCGGTCGTCAGATCCATGCCTCGACTTCCTCTCGACGCGGCCGCCGCAACCTCGAATCGTGACGCCGGGGCCTCACCCTCCGTAGCTTTGAATGAGGGAACCCGCCACCAGCGTCCAGCCGTCGACCAGGACGAAGAAGATCAGCTTGAACGGCAGCGCGACGGTGGCCGGCGGCAGCATCATCATGCCCATCGCCATCAGCACCGAGGCGACGACGAGATCGATGATCAGGAAGGGGATGAAGAGGAGGAAGCCGATCTCGAAGGCGCGCCGCAGCTCCGAGATCATGAAGGCGGGGGTGACGATCTCCAGGCCGATCGCCTCGGGCCCCGCCGGAGCCGGCTGGCGGGCCATGTCGAGGAACAGCTTCAGGTCCTTCTCGCGGACGTTGCGCAGCATGAAGGTCTTGAACGGGGCGGACGCCCGCTCGAAGGCCTGGGACTGGCTGATCTGGCCGGCGACGAGGGGCTCGACGCCGGCCCGATAGGCCTCGCGCGCCGTCGGCGCCATGACGAAGGCGGTCAGGAACAGGGCGAGGCTCACCATCACCGTGTTGGGCGGGGCGGTCTGCGTCCCGAGCGCCGAGCGCAGGATCGACAGCACCACGACGATCCGGGTGAACGAAGTCGCCATCACCAGCACGGAGGGCGCGAGCGCCAGGACCGTGATCAGCGCGACGAGCTGGAGCGCCCGCTCGGTGGTGCCGCCCGCGCCGAGATCGAGGGTGACGCTCTGCGCCCACGCCGCGCTCGAGCTGCCCGCCAGCAGCAGGACGGCCGTGACGATCGTCAGGGCGGTGAATCGCGGCAGGCGCCGGCCGGGGGAGGGGGTCATCGCGGACCGCACCCTGCGGCGTGACGCGGTCGCGCACAAGCGACGCGACGACACGCTGCCCGCGGCATCACACGTCGTCGTCGCCGACGACGCCCGCCTCGTCCTGGGCCTGAAGCACTGCCGGGCGCGGCATCGAGATGATATTGTAGCCCGAATCGACGAAATGGATCTCGCCGGTCACGCCGCCCGAGAGATCGGACAGCAGGTAGAGCGCGGAATTGCCGACATCGTCGAGCGTCACCGTGCGCCGCAGCGGCGCGTGCGCCTTCTGGTGGTTGTACATCAGCCGGGCGTCGGCGATGCCGGCACCGGCCAGCGTCCGCATCGGCCCCGCCGAGAGGGCGTTGACGCGGATGCCGTCGGGCCCGAGGTCGGTGGCGAGATAGCGCACCGAGGCTTCGAGCGCGGCCTTGGCCACGCCCATCACGTTGTAGTTGGGCATGACGCGGGTCGAGCCGGCATAGGTCAGCGTCAGCAGCGCGCCGCCCCGCGGCATCCGTGCGGCGGCGCGCTGGGCGATCTCGGTGAAGGAGAAGCAGGAAATCATCATCGTCCGCGAGAAGTTCGCCCGGGTCGTGACGTCGACGTAGCGGCCCTTGAGCTGCGCCTTGTCCGAGAAGCCGATGGCGTGGACGATGAAGTCGATCCCCTCGGGGAAGCGCTCGTCGAGGGCGGCGAAGGCGGCATCGACGGTGGCGATGTCCTCCACGTCGCAGGGCAGGACGATGTCCGACCCGACGGAGGCGGCCAGCGGCGTCACCCGGCGCCCCAGAGCCTCGCCCTGATAGGTGAAGGCGAGTTCCGCTCCGTGCCGGTGCAGGGTCTTGGCGATGCCCCACGCGATCGAGTGATCGTTGGCGACCCCCATGATGAGGCCGCGCTTGCCCGCCATCAAACCCGTCATTCTCTCATCCGTACGCGTTCGGCCCGGCGCCGCGGCGCCCCGTCCGAGGCTTAGCCCGCCGGGCGAGGGCCTGTCCACGCGTCGCGCTCGCCCGCGCGTGTACGAAGGTCAGGCCCACACTCACGGCACGCACGAAAAAGCCCCGGCGCGGGTGCGGCGGGGCGCGGCGATGTGCGGAGGTGAAGAATTTCCTCAGAAGTAGCCGCGGGTCCCGGCCTGCGCGTCGTCTATCAGCGTCTGCTTGGCCCGCACCGCGACAGTCGCAGCGAATGCGAGGCTCATCACGGTGAACAATGCGAGGGCGACGATCATGCTCTTTGCCTGCCTATCGAAGCAGGAACGCGAGGGTCATTGGTCGGTTCCGCCGATCCGTCAGAAGACGGACCGGGCTATGCTTGGCTATTGTCTCGCAGTTGCGAAGACGGCGCCGGTCACGCGTCCGGATGCTTGAGCACGAGCGTCGCGTTGGTGCCGCCGAAACCGAAGGAATTCGACATGACGTGGCCGAGCTGCACCCCGTCCCGGCGCTGACGCAGGATCGGCATATCGGCGAAGGCCGGATCGAGCTCGTCGATATGCGCGCTCTCGCAGATGAAGCCGTTGTTCATCATCAGGAGCGCGTAGATCGCCTCCTGCACGCCGGTGGCGCCGAGGGAGTGGCCGGTCAGCGACTTGGTGGCCGAGATCGGCGGGCAGGCCTCGCCCGCGCCGAACACCTCGCGGATCGCCTCGATCTCCTTGTCGTCGCCGACGGGCGTCGAGGTGGCGTGCGGGTTGATGTAATCGATCTTGACGCCCTTCAGGTCTTCCATGGCCTGGCGCATGCAGCGCACGGCGCCCTCGCCGGAGGGGGCGACCATGTCGTGCCCGTCGGAGGTGGCGCCGTAGCCCGCGACCTCGCCGTAGATCCGCGCGCCGCGCGCCTTGGCGTGCTCGTATTCCTCCAAGACCAGCACGCCCGCGCCGCCGGCGATGACGAAGCCGTCGCGGTTGACGTCGTAAGCGCGCGAGGCGCGGGCCGGGGTATCGTTGTAGCGCGAGGACATGGCGCCCATGGCGTCGAACAGGACGGAGAGCGTCCAGTCGAGCTCCTCGCAGCCGCCCGCGAAGATCGTGTCCTGCCGGCCGCCGCGGATGATCTCGGCGGCGTTGCCGATGCAGTGGTTCGAGGTCGCGCAGGCCGATGAGATCGAATAATTCACGCCGCGGATCTTGAACCAGGTGGCGAGCGTGGCCGAGGCGGTCGAGGACATCGCCTTCGGCACCGCGAACGGTCCGACGCGCTTCGGCCCCTTCTCGCGGGCGATGGCCGCGGACTCGACGATGGTGCGGGTCGAGGGACCGCCCGAGCCCATGATGATGCCGGTGCGGTCGTTGGAGATATCCCGCTCCTCGAGGCCCGCATCGCGGATCGCCTGATCCATGGCAATGTGGTTCCAGGCGGTGCCGCCGCCGTGGAAGCGCATGGCACGGCGGTCCACGACCCCTTCCGGATCGATCGACGGCGCGCCCGCGACCTGACTGCGGAAGCCGTGCGCGGCCTGCGCCTCGGCATGCGAAATGCCCGAGCGGGCCTCGCGCAGGGAGGCCAGAACCTCCTGAGTATTGCTGCCGATGGACGAGACGATGCCCATCCCGGTGATGACGACACGCCGCATGATGGCTCGTGCTGCTGGCGCCGCGGCTGGTGCGGCGTTTCCTCGGGAGGTCAGTTAGGATGATGCGCGGTCAATCTCAACCGCGCTTCGTGGGCCAGCCGCCGATCCGGCCGTCGGTCCGGCGCGAAAAATTTCCTCCGGAGCGGGCGCGCGGCGCCGGTCTCAGGAGCGGAACAGGGCCACGCGGAGGTCGCTCGCCTCGTAGATGCGCCGGCCGTCGGCCTCCAGCCAGCCGTCGGCGATGCCGAGCACGAGCTTGCCCTGGCGCACCCGCTTGATGTCGATGCCGTACACGACCTGTTTTACGCTCGGCAGGACCTGATCGGTGAACTTCACCTCGCCCACGCCGAGCGCCCGGCCGCGGCCCGGCGCACCGAGCCAGCCGAGATGGAAGCCGACGAGCTGCCACAGCGCATCGAGCCCGAGGCAGCCGGGCATGACCGGATCATCCTTGAAGTGGCAGGGAAAGAACCAGAGGTCCGGCCGGATGTCGAACTCGGCCAGCACATGCCCCTTGCCGTGGGCGCCGCCCTCGGCCCCGATCGACGTGATCCGGTCGAACATCAGCATCGGCGGGAGCGGAAGCTGGGCGTTGCCGGCTCCGAACAGCTCGCCGCGCCCGCAGGCCAGGAGATCCTCGTAGGAGAAGCTCGAAGCGCGCTGCGGAGAAGCGCCGTCGGATTGCTGGTCGAGAGAGGCCATGGATGACGTACGGGTCCTCAGTGACGGACGGGTCCGATGCCGGAGAGCGGACGGGGCGTGGCGGAATGGGCGCCTCGTTAGCACAGCCTTCCCGCCGTCACAAAGCGCGCCGACCCGAAGTGAACGGCGGTTCGATACGCGTGGAAGCGGGATGAGCCATGCGTCATCCACCTATCAAGCCTGACCTGGATCCCGGACGGGTTGCCGCAGGGCTTCATGATCCGTATAATTTGCTTGCTATACTCATTCTAAATAAGTGGGAATCGTTCCCAGCGATGTCCGATCTGATGCCTCTACAGGCCGTGCTGAACGCCCGGTCCCTCTCGCCGGTCGATGGCGCCGGGCGCCGGGGCTGCCCGCTCTCGGACCTGCGCGACCGCCTGCGCCGGGCCGGCCTGCGCCCGACCCGTCAGCGCCTCTCGCTGGGCTGGCTCCTGTTCGGCCGCGGCGACCGCCACCTGACGGCGGAAATGCTCTACGACGAGGCGATGCGCGCCAAGGTGCCGGTCTCGCTGGCGACCGTCTACAACACGCTGCATCAGTTCACCGAGGCGGGCCTGCTGCGGCAGCTCGCGCTGGACGGGTCGAAGGCCTATTTCGACACGAATCCGAGCGAGCACCACCACTTCTTCCTCGAGGAGGAGGGCGAGGTCCTCGATATGCCGGAATGCGGCATCTCGGTCGATTCGCTGCCCGAGGCCCCCGAGGGCATGGAGATCGCCGGCGTCGAGGTGATCGTCCGTCTTCGCCGCCGCAAGGTGTCCGGCCGGGCCTGATTCGGCTCCGGCCGCCATCGTGACGAAGAAGGGCCCGGATCACCGGGCCCTTCTTCGTTTCCGGCTCTCGCCTATTCCACGCGCTCGTCGGGGTAGACGCCCCAAAGGCGGCTCTGGCGGATGTAGCCGTCGACGTCGCCGCGCTTGTCCGGAAGCGGCACGACGAGCCGGCACCACGTGCCGGTGCAGCTCTTCACGCTGCCGATCACGCCGGGCTGCAGCCGCGCCTGTTCGGCCGACTGGTCGTCGGCGCGGGCGTTCAGCGGCACGGTGGCCTTGGTCGCGTCGGCGCGCTCGCCGGAGGGCGGGATCACCACGGCGGTGCGGCGGCCCGAGAGGAGCGAGTGCAGCACCCAGCCCTCCGTCCCCTCCGAATCGCGGATGCGCCGCCACGTCTCGAACTCGGCGACGATCTCCACCGGCAGGCCCTCGCGCTGGAACACCCACAGGGTGCGGTGGTCCTTCGAGGGGCCCTCGCGCAGGTTGACGCGGTTGGTCTTCAGGCTGGCGTAGCGCGGAACCGGCAGCTTCGTCACCGGCCCCTTGCCGACCTCCGACGGAGGCGGCGGCGCGGCCTCGGCCGTCAGGGGCGCCAGAAGGGCGAACAGGGCTGCGAGCAGCGCGAGGCGGGTCGGATTCATGGGCGGATTGAGGGGCGGGTTCATCGAGGGAAGCTCAGGCGGGCGCATCGTGCCTCGTCTCCGATCCGTGGCTCCAAAGTCGTTCTCGCGGTGACGTTTCCGCACGAGGCCGGCGGATGCCGGGACCACCTGCGGCAAACGTCGGCGGGCGGGTGCCCGATCGATCGGCCGTTCGGCACTCATCCATCAGGGGCGGGGCCGCATTGTGTTCGCCGACCTCTCTGCTAGAGAGGCCGAACGTCCTGCGGCAGGCCGGTTCGTCCGGTCCGCCTCCGCTCCATCTGACCGCGCCATGGTTAAGGGAGCGTAAGCCGGGCCTCCGCGGCAGAGCGGGGAGGCGGTCGGCGCAGGCCGGGAACGCGGGGCGGCGTCGTCGGGAGGAAACATGTCGTCGTTGAAGCGCAAGCCGCTGGTGGTCGTCACCCGGCGTCTGCCGGACGCGGTCGAGACGCGCATGCGCGAGTTGTTCGATACACGCCTCAACCACGATGACGCGCCGCTGTCGCAGGAGGCGCTCGCCGCCGCGATCCGCGAGGCCGACGTGCTCGTGCCGACCGTGACCGACGAGATCGGGGCCGGACTGCTCGCCCAGGCCGGGCCGAACCTGCGGCTCATCGCCAATTTCGGCAACGGCGTCGATCACATCGACGTCGCGGCGGCCCTGGAGCGCGGCATCACGGTCACCAACACGCCGGGCGTGCTGACCGAGGACACCGCCGATATGACCATGGCGCTGATCCTGGCGGTGGCCCGCCGGATCGCGGAGGGCGCCCGCATCATTCCCGACGACGACTGGACGACCGGCTGGTCGCCGACCTGGATGCTCGGCCGGCGCATCACGGGCAAGCGTCTCGGCATCGTCGGCATGGGCCGCATCGGCCAGGCGCTCGCGCGCCGGGCCCGGGCGTTCGGCCTGTCGATCCACTATCACAACCGCCGCCGGGTGCCGACGCATATCGAGGAATCCCTCGACGCGACCTACTGGGAATCCCTCGACCAGATGCTGGCGCGGGTGGACATCGTGTCGGTCAACTGCCCGCACACCCCCGCGACCTATCACCTGCTCTCGGCCCGCCGCCTCAAGCTGCTCAAGCCCGAGGCGATCGTCGTCAACACCGCCCGCGGCGAGGTGATCGACGAGAACGCGCTGGCGCGGCTGATCGAGGGCGGCGAGATCTCGGCGGCCGGCCTCGACGTGTTCGAGCAGGAGCCGGCGGTGAGCCCGCGCCTCGTGCGGCTCGCCCGTACCGGCAAGGTGGTGCTGCTGCCGCATATGGGCTCGGCGACCCACGAGAGCCGGACCGACATGGGCGAGAAGGTCATCATCAACATCAAGACCTTCATGGACGGCCACCGCCCGCCGGATCGGATCCTTCCGAGCATGCTCTGAGGGCGTGCTCGACGGACTTGTTCCGGCGTCTCTCCCCGTCCTCATGCTGAGACGCTGCGCCCGCGGCCTCGAAGCACGCCGCGACGCTCGCCCCGAGCGGGCGGCGCCGTCGGATCGACCGTTCGGGCGTGCTTCGAGGCCCGCCACGCGGGCGCCTCAGCATGAGGAGCGATGGGCTTGCCGGAGAGGCCGGAGCGATCGCGTGGAGGGTCGGCGCCCTTCGAAACGTCGCCGCTGTCCCGGCCCGCTCAGTCCAGCATCGACGGCACGCGGTCGGCCCGGATCGCCGCACGGGCCCGCGCCGAATCCACGTCCATCTGCGCGACCAGCGCCTCGGCGCTCGTAAACTTCTCCTCGCCGCGCAGGTACGAGAGAAGCTCGACGGCGACTTCCTGCCCGTACAGGTCGCCCGCGAAGTCGAACAAGTGCACTTCGAGGAGCGGCGCCCCGTCGTCGAAGGTCGGGCGGCGGCCGTAGCTCGCCACGCCGTCGTACAGGCGGCCGTCGGCGAGGCGCACGCGCACCGCGTAGATGCCGTGGGCGAGCCCGCAGGAGTCGAGGGCGAGGTTGGCTGTGGGGTAGCCCAGCGTGCGCCCGCGCTTGTCGCCGTGGCGCACCTGGGCCAGCACGAACCAGCGATAGCCGAGAAGGTCGTTGGCGCGCCCCACGTCGCCGGATGCGAGGGCGGCGCGGATCGCGCTCGACGAGATCGGCGCGTCGCCGGGATCGGCCGAGACCGCGGGCACGATACGGCAGGAGAGACCGGCCGCCGCGCAGAGATCGGCGAGCATGCCCGGCGAGCCCTCGCGTCCCCGGCCGAAATGGAAGTCGTGGCCGATCACCACGCCGGACAGGCCGAGTTCGTCGCGCAGCCAGCCCTCCACGAAGTCCCGCGCGCCGGTGCCGGCGAGCCGTGCATCGAAGCGGCGGACGATCAGCCCGTCGAGCCCGAGCCGCGCGAACACGATCTCCTTGGCCCGCGGGCCGGTGAGCCGGAACATCGGCTGGTCGGGCGCGAAAAAGGCGCGCGGATGCGGCTCGAAGGTCAGCACGGCGGCGGGGTGCGACCCGGCCTCGGCGCGCACGGTCTCGATCAGCGTCCTGTGGCCGCGATGCACGCCGTCGAAATTTCCGAGCGCGGCGACGGCACCCGCGAGGGCCGGCGGCACCGGATCGTCCTCACGGCAGACCGTGAAGGGCGTCGGGGAGGAGGGGAGGCCGGTCCCGGCGGGCGGCACGGCGTTCTCGTCGCCTGAGGGCATCGGCTCCTGCGATCGGATGTCTTGCGGGTGTCGAGGGCGTGTCGAGGAGGGAGAGGGCCGACGGAGAGCGCCGGCGCGTCCGTGATCGTGCGCCCCGGCTCGCGGGGCCGGAGACTTGGCGAAATCAGTCTCCCCGGTCAAGCGAGTCGGGCGGGGCGCCGGATTAACCGCTTCGCAATCCGGGCCGCCTATTGTTCGAGGGACGGAAGGCAGCTCCGCTCGCACGCGTCGATGCGACGTTGATCGCTCGAGAGGGCCGCGCGCCGCCAGCAACGATCAGGGTACACACGGAGCAGACGTCAAATGGCCCTCGACCTCAGCATGCCGATCCTGGTGGTCGACGACTACCAGACCATGGTGCGCATCATCCGCAACCTCCTCAAGCAGCTCGGCTTCGAGGACGTGGATGACGCCTCCGATGGCACCGCCGCCCTCGCGCGCCTGAAGGGCCGCAAGTACGGCCTCGTCATCTCCGACTGGAACATGGAGCCGATGACCGGCTACGAGCTTCTGCGCCATGTCCGCGCCGACGAGGGCCTGCGCACCACGCCGTTCATCATGGTCACCGCCGAGTCGAAGACCGAGAACGTCATCGCCGCCAAGAAGGCCGGCGTGAACAACTACATCGTCAAGCCGTTCAACGCCGCGACCCTCAAGTCGAAGATCGAGGCGGTCTGCGGGGCCTGATCGCTCGGACCGCCGACGGAGGCTCTTCTCGCGAGGAGCCGAAGAGCCGGCGGGCCAGAGTGGTGCGACGACGTGGCGAGCGCCGATCCCGAACGCTTTGCGGTCGGGTCCGGCGCCGGAGGAACGGCCGTACCAGCGCACGGCCGACCTCGCACGCGTCGAATCAGAACGTCGCGAGAGATCACCCGAAAGATCGGCCCCAAAAGATCGGCTAAGAGTTCGACCATGGGAATGACGCTAACGGCACGCGACGGCCGGTCGCATAATTCGAGTCCTTCGGCGATGGTGAAAGAACTCCTCGACATCGCCGAGTACATCGCCAGCCTGCGGGACGCGATCGCCCTGCTGCGCGCCAACGAGCTGACCCGCGACCGTCTGCCGATGGTCCACGAGGAGCTGAGCGAGGTGGTGGCGGCGACCGCGGGCGCGACCAACTCGATCATGAACACGGCCGAGGCCATCCTCGCCCTGCCCGAGGGCAAGGGCTACCGCGATGCGGTCGAGGCGAAGATCTACGACATCTTCGAAGCCTGCACCTTCCAGGACATCACCGGCCAGCGCATCGCCAAGGTGGCGGAGGCGATGAGCCAGCTCGAAGGCCGGCTCGCCCGCTTCAGCGCCGCCGTGAAGGCCCGCGACGCGGCCGGCATCGACGAGATGGAGGCCGACCGCCGACAGCGCAACGAGTCGCTGCTGCTCAACGGCCCGCAGATGGGCGGTCCGGCGACGGCGCAGGACGCGATCGACGCGCTGTTCGCCTAGATTTCGCTGCGGCGAGCGCCCGGACCGGGCGACCGACGCCGCGCGAGGCCTGCCCGCGGCTGCCGGAAGAGGACGGACATCGTCCGGTCCTTACGGCCAAGCTGCCTTGATCCGACCATCGGGCGTGCAAAAACCTGTCACGGTCGTCCCGGAAAAAGGACGCGGGATCCGTAATCGGACTCGCAGGGGCTGGACCATGGCGAACTTCGATCTGTCGCCGGATCGCGCATCCGGTGACGCCCTAGACCGCGCCCGCGCGCAGGGGCAGCTGCATCACTCCATCGCGACGACGCTTCTCGTGATCGCCGCCGCCCGGGCCGAGCGGGAGGCGCCGCCGGTCTCCGCGGCGCGCCAGCGCCTCGCCCAGGTCTACGGTGCCACGCGGCTGCGCAAGCGGCTGGAGCGCGACGCCGCGCGCGGCTGACCGCGCCAGAGGTACTCTGTCGTCACCCAGCCCTACGCAAAAAATCCCGGAAGGGGCGGCGCTGCGGCGGAGGGCTCGGCGGCGGATCGGGGGAGGGGGGGAGCGGCGGCGGCGCCGTGTCCGGCGACGCCGACAGCACCTCGGCCCGGACGGCGCGAGGCGCGGCGAAGACGCTGCCCTGCGCCAGCGGCACGTCGAGATCGATGAGATCCGGCACTTCCGTCTCGGATTCGACGCCGGTCGCGACGAGGCGGATTCCGACGCGACCGAGGGACGCCACCAGATCCTCCAGCGCGATGTCGGGCATCGCCTCCCGGTCGAGCGGGCGCAGCAGCAACGCCGCGGCGACCTTGACCTGGGCGATGCCGCGCTCCGCCAGGGCGTTCGGATCGAAGCGCAGATCGATCGGGCGATCCATCACGAAGCCGATCCGTCCGCGCAGGCCCGCCAGCAGGGCGGCCTGCTCGGCGTCGAGGCTGCGCCAGCTCGCCTGCGGCAGGGCGATCACGACGCGGCCCGCGAGTTCCGGCCCCTCGCTGACGAGGCGGCCGAGGGAGCGCAGAAAGCCCGGCTCGAACAGCGAGTGCGGCGTCAGGCTGTAGCTGACCGAGGCGGGACTGCCGCGCCCCTGAAGATGCCGCGCGATGGTCGCGACGCGCTGAAGCATGCGCCGGTCGAGGGCCGTGGTGCGGCCGTGCCGCTCCAGCACCGGCAGG
>NZ_BPRD01000381.1 GCF_022179745.1 Methylorubrum podarium | reverse complement strand
CCGCCGCCGCGAGCCCGGCCCCGACCACGAGCGCCCCGAACACCCGCGGCAGGCGCACGTTCAGCACCACGGTCTGGGCGGCGGGGTCGAGCGCGGTCGCTTGCCCGAAAGTTTTCGCGACGAGCACCGAGAATACGTCGGCGAGCGGCACGGGGTAGCGGCCGATGCCCAGCGACACCAGCACGAGCAGGATCAGTGCGAGAGGCGCCAGCACCGCCAGGGAGAGGCCGAGCCGCCGCGCGGGCCGGGCTCGGGCGGCGCTCGCGGCCTCGCTCACCGGGTCGGCCCCGGCCCGGCGGCGTCGCGCAGGAGGCGGTCGAGCTGCTCCGGCGTGAGTTCGACCCGGTAGAAGCGCCGGTAGAAGTCGCGCACGGCGTCGCCCAAGGTCTGCGGGAACTGCTCGGGGAAAAACAGGCCGGCGAGCCAGCGCAGGCCGATCAGGCGGTTGACCCCCGGCGGCGCGTCGACCCAGCCGAAGGGCAGCGTCGGGACGGCGTGGACGCGGCCCTCGCGCACCGCCTTCAGCCCGCTCCAGAGCGGGTCGGCGGCGGCGAGCTTCGGGAAATCCGGATCGAGGGCGATGATCACGTCCGGGTTCCAGACCAGCACCTGCTCGGGCGAGACCGCGGCGAGCCCGCCCGCGCCGGGCCCCGCCACGTTGCGCCCGCCCGCCGCCTCGATGATCTCGGTGTTGATCGAGCCGGACAGGCCCGTCTCCAGCCCGCGGGGACCGCGCCCGTAATAGACCCGCGGGCGCTTCTCCTCGGGCACCGCCGCCACCGCCTCGGCCACTTTCTTCAGGATCTTTTCCGCCTCCGCCGCGAGGGCCTCGCCCTCCTCCGGCGCGCCGATGAGCGCGCCCAGCGTCCGGTAGGTCTCGGGGGTCGCCTTGAAGCTCCCGTCGAGCAGCACGTACGGAATCCCGGTCTGCGCCTGCACCCGGTCGGCGAGGGAGGCGTAGGTCGCCGCCGTACTGCCGACATCGACGATGAGGTCGGGCTTGAGCGCCAGCACCGCCTCGACATTGGCGCTGCCGCCCCGCCCGGTCAGCCGACCGGTGGCGGGCAGGTCGCGGAGCGCCGGGGCGAGGAACGCCCGCTCGTCCGGGCTCGGCGCGCGCGGCCAGCCGATCATCCGGTCGGGCGCCAGGGTGGAGAGCAGCACCGCCGCCGGCGGGCCGGCGGCGAGCACCCGGGTCACCCGCTCCGGCACCTCGACCCGCCGCCCGGCGGCGTCGGTGAAGGGCCGGGCCGCCGCGAGGCAGGACCACAGCAGGGCCGGCCACAGGCAGGCGAGCGCGAGAAGGCAGCGGAGCAGCGGCATCGGGGAAGGGCGTCTCCCGTGATCGGAGGCTATCTATAGAGCATCGTCCCGAAAGGTGGCCGCCGGCTTGTCCGAAAAGACGCGGCACGACAGGGATCAGCGTCCGCACCCGAACCGCGCCGGCCCTCTCGGGTTGGCCGAGCATCGATATCCCGATCGAACCCTCCGTCGACCTGTCCGCGAGTTCGCCTCGAACGATGCCCGATCCGACCGTCAGCCACCGCCACATCGACCTGAAGGGTCTGCGCCTGCACCTCGCCGAGGCGGGGCCGGCGGACGGGGCGCCGACGATCCTGCTGCACGGCTTTCCCGAGTTCTGGTTCGGCTGGCGGCACCAGATCGAGCCGCTCGCGGGGAGCGGCCTGCGCCTCCTCATCCCCGACCAGCGCGGCTACGGCCTGAGCGACCGGCCCAAGGGCATCGCCGCCTACCATCTCGACCGGCTCGCCGGGGACGTGATCGCCCTCGCCGACGCCTGCGGGCTCACGCGCTTCAACCTCGTCGGGCACGATTGGGGCGGGCTCGTCGCGTTCTGGGTGGCGAGCTTCCACCCCGAGCGGGTCGCGCGGCTCGCCGCGCTCAACGCCTGCCATCCGGGCGTGTTCGGCCCCTATCTCCGACGCCATCCGGGGCAGGCCCTGCGCAGCGCCTATGCCGGCTTCTTCCAGCTTCCCCTGCTGCCCGAACGGCTGCTGACGGCGCGCCGGGGCCGCCTTCTGCGGGCCCTGATGCGGGGCTCGAGCCGGCCCGGCACCTTCGGCGAGGCCGACCTCGACCGCTACGCGCGGGAATGGCTGCGCCCCGGCGCGGTCACGGCGATGCTGAACTGGTACCGGGCGCTCGCCCGATTGCCCCGCGCGCGGCACCCGCCGCGGATCGCGGCGCCGACGCTGATCCTGTGGGGCGAGCGCGACCAGGCGCTCCAGACGGGCCTCGCCGAGGCGAGCTTAGGGCTGTGCGAGCGGGGCCGCCTGCAGCGTTTCCCGCAGGCGACCCACTGGGTGCAGCACGACGTGCCGGAGGCGGTCAACGCGGCGCTGATCGACTTTCTGCGGTCGTAGAGAAGAGCTCCCAACGAAAGATGCCGGGGCTCTGCCCCGGCACCCCGCCAAAGGGATGATCCCTTTGGAATCCCGCGAGGGGACGTGGCGATCAGCGGCTCATGCCGCCGCCGCCGCCCTGGGAGCCGCCGCGCGAGCCGGATTCCATCCCGCCGCGGTTGCCGCCGCCGGTGTTGCCCATGCCGCCGCCGCCCTGCTCGGAGGCGTTGCGGACGCCGCCGCGCTCGTTGCCCTCGCCGCGCATGCCGACATTGCGCATGCCCTCGCCGCCGCGGCCCTGCTCGCG
>NZ_BPRD01000380.1 GCF_022179745.1 Methylorubrum podarium | reverse complement strand
GCGGGCACCCTCCCCCGCAGAGGGGGGAGGGTTCAGGAACTAGCCCTTCTTCTCGGGCAGGTTGAGGCGGATGTGCAGCTCGCGCAGCTGCTTCGGCGTCGCCTCGGCGGGGGCGCCCATCATCAGGTCCTCGGCGCGCTGGTTCATCGGGAACAGCACGACCTCGCGGATGTTCGGCTCCTCGCACAGCAGCATGACGATGCGGTCGACCCCCGGCGCGATGCCGCCGTGCGGCGGGGCGCCGAGGCGGAGCGCATTCAGCATGCCGCCGAACTTCTCCTCCAGCACGTCCCGGCCGTAGCCGGCGATACTGAACGCCTTCTCCATCACGTCGGGACGGTGGTTCCGGATCGCGCCCGAGGACAGCTCGATGCCGTTGCAGACGATGTCGTACTGGAACGCCTTGATCCCGAGGATTTTTTCCGCATCGGCCTCGCCCAGGGCGAGGAACGCGTCGCGGTCGAAGTTCGGCATCGAGAACGGGTTGTGGGAGAAGTCGATCCGCTTCTCCTCCTCGTTCCACTCGTACATCGGGAAATCGACGACCCAGCAGAAGGCGAACTGGTCGGTGTCGGAGAGCTTCAGCTCGTCGCCGATGCGGATGCGCGCCTTGCCCGCGAGCGCGGCGGCCTTCGCCTCGGCGCCGGCGGCGAAGAACACTGCGTCACCCGCCTTGGCGCCGGCCTTCTCGGCGATCCGCGCCTGGATCTCGGCCGGGATGAACTTGGCGATCGGCCCCTTGCCGGTGAGCGCCCCGCCCTCTTCCTCGAACACGATGTAGCCTAAGCCCGGCGCGCCTTCCGAGCGGGCCCAGTCGTTCAGCTTGTCGAAGAACGAGCGCGGCTGGCCCGCCGCCCCGGTGGCGGGGATGGCGCGGACCACGCCGCCCGACTTGATCACGCCCTTGAACGCCTTGAACTCCACCGCGTCGTCGGCGAATTCGTCCGTCACGTCGGCGATGATCAGCGGGTTGCGCAAGTCCGGCTTGTCGACGCCGTATTTCAGCATCGCGTCGGCGTAGGTGATGCGCGGGAATTCCCCT
The DNA here is from genome assembly GCF_022179745.1 of Methylorubrum podarium. Taxonomy (GTDB): domain Bacteria; phylum Pseudomonadota; class Alphaproteobacteria; order Rhizobiales; family Beijerinckiaceae; genus Methylobacterium; species Methylobacterium podarium. Next base: position 13,341 of record NZ_BPRD01000380.1, on the reverse strand, counting down.
GTCACGCGCTTGCCGCCGGCGAATTCCTCGAACACGCCGCGCAGCACCGGCTCCACCGCCTGGAACACGTCCTCCTGGGTGACGAAGCTCATCTCGATGTCGAGCTGGTAGAACTCGCCCGGGGAGCGATCCGCCCGGGCGTCCTCGTCGCGAAAACAGGGGGCGATCTGGAAGTAGCGGTCGAAGCCCGCGATCATCGTGAGCTGCTTGAACTGCTGCGGCGCCTGCGGCAGCGCGTAGAACTTTCCAGGGTGGACCCGCGACGGCACCAGGTAGTCGCGGGCGCCCTCAGGGCTCGAGGCAGTCAGGATCGGCGTCTGAAACTCGAAAAAACCGCCCTCGCGCATGCGGCGGCGGAGCGAGTCGACGATCGCGCCGCGCTTCATGATGTTGGCGTGCAGCTTCTCCCGGCGGAGATCCAGGAAGCGGTACTTGAGCCGGGTCTCCTCCGGGTATTCCTGGTCGCCGAAGACGGGGAGCGGCAGTTCGCCCGCGGGGCCGAGCACTTCGAGGTCGTCGATATAGACCTCGACCGAGCCCGTCGGCAGCTCCGCGTTCTCGGTGCCACTGGGCCGCGTGCGCACCCGGCCGTCGATTCGGATCACCCACTCGGAGCGGGCGGTCTCGGCGGCCTTGAACGCCTTGGAGTCGGAATCGACCACGCACTGCGTCAGGCCGTAATGGTCGCGCAGGTCGATGAAGAGCACGCCGCCATGGTCGCGGATGCGGTGGCACCAGCCGGACAGGCGGACGCTCTGCCCGACGTCGGACGGGCGGAGCGCCCCGCAGGTATGGGAACGGTAACGGTGCATGGCGGGCTCTTGAGAAGGAGCCGGCACCATTCACGGGAGGCAGGTGAAGTCAAGGTAAAGCGGCCATGCGGGGCCGCTCCGCCTACTCCGCGGCGGCGAGCGTCACCTCGGGCACCGGCACGCCGATGTCGCGCAGCAGCTCCGCGTCGGCGTCGGCCTCGTTGTTGGCGGTGGTGAGCAGGCGCTCGCCGTAGAAGATCGAGTTGGCACCAGCGAGGAAACAGAGAATCTGCGCCTCGCGGGTCAGGCTCTTGCGGCCGGCGCTGAGGCGCACGCGGGCCCTCGGCATGACGATGCGGGCGGTGGCGCACATCCGCACGAGGTCGAGCGGATCGATCGGCGGGCGGTCCTCCAGCGGCGTGCCCTCGACGGCCACCAGCGCGTTGATCGGCACGCTCTCCGGGTGCGGCGCGTGGTTGGCGAGCACGAGCAGCATCTCGGCGCGGTCGCGCACCCGCTCGCCCATCCCGACGATGCCGCCGCAGCAGACGCCGATCCCGGCCTCGCGGACATGCTCCAGGGTCTGGAGCCGGTCGTCGTAGGTGCGGGTCGAGATGATGTCGCCGTAGAATTCGGGGCCGGTGTCGAGGTTGTGGTTGTAGGAGGTGAGCCCGGCCTCGGCGAGGCGCTGCGCTTGGGCTTGCGTCAGCATGCCGAGCGTGACGCAGGCTTCCATGCCCAGCCCCCGCACGCCGCGCACCATCTCCAGCACCGCGTCGAAGTCCGGCCCGTCCTTGGGCTTGCGCCACGCCGCGCCCATGCAGAAGCGATGCGCCCCGTTGGCCTTGGCGGCGGCGGCCTCCTTCAGCACCGCCTCGACCGGCATCAGCCGCTCGCGGGGGAGGTTCGCGCCCTTGTGGTGGGCCGATTGCGGGCAGTAGGCGCAATCCTCGGGGCAGCCGCCGGTCTTGATCGACAGGAGCGCCGCGCGCTGGATGTCGGCGGGGTCGTTGTGCGCCCGGTGCACGACGCCGGCCCGGTGGACGAGATCGAGCAGCGGCATGTCGTGGATCGCCTGGATCTCGGCCAGGGTCCAATCGTGCCGGATGTCTTGCCGGATCGCGGCCGGGGCGGCGGAAGAGGTGAGGGAGACCACGGTGTCGCTCATGCGCTTCTTTGAGGGCGAAGGCGCGGGAAAAATCAAGCCTTGCCTTGGGGGAGCCATTCGGTGGCCTCGGACGCGCGTCCGGACGGGGGCTTCGCACGGAGAGGCACCGCCGAACGCCGCGTCGGTCGGACAAAACCTCTCGCCGGATTGGAGCTTGGCCGCCGTTGCAGCCAAGGGGCGTGTGGTCTAATTGATACAACCCATTCGAAGGGCTTGCGATGCGCCTGTCTGTCAGTCCGGTCCTCTCGGCGGCCCTCGTGGCGCTTCTTTCCTTCCCGGCCGCGGCGCAGCAGCTTTGCGAGCGCGAGATCCTGCCCTTCGCCGAGATGGTGGCCGCCATCAAGTCCGATCCGGGGACGGAGGTCACGCGCGAAACCGCGTCGGTCACGGAGATTCAGGACCCGAAGCGGCTGATAATCTGGACGCTCGTCAAGCCCAGCGGCGGTCAGCCGGCGGCCTATATCTGCCGACGCGTGGTGCAGGAGGGGGGCCAGGTGAAGATCCACCTGTCGGCCGAGTGTGTCGGACAGACCCTGAACTGCGACGGTGTGATCGGCCGCATCCTGTCGGAACAGAACCGCGCGACGGCGCCCCTACGCCGGTGACGGGCTCGCTCCGTCGACGGAGTCAGAACGGGATGCCGGCCCGCCGCATCCCCCCGACGAACCGGTCCTTGCCGGGCGAGGGCCGGTAGAGGCGCATGGCGCGACTGACCCGGTAGCTCGGTTCGAGTTCCAGGAAGCGCGTGGCGGCGGCCTCGGCCTCCGCCTGGCGGCCGAGGAGAGCGAGGCTCGCGGCGCGGACGCGGTGGGTGCTGGTCCAGGTCGGATCCTCCGCCATGGAGCGGTCGAGCCAGACAAGGGCCTCCTCGTGCGCGCCGGCCATGCACAGGGCGAGCCCGAGGCCGGACTCGAAGCGGAAGGTGGTGGGGTCGAGCGGGCTCTGGCGCTTGGCCGCCCGGAAATGGGCGGCCGCCGGCTCCGCCTCGCCGACATAGCAGCGCACCCAGCCGCTGCGCTCGTAGGCGGCGGCGCTGTTGGGGTTGAGGGCAAGCGAGCGGTCGAGCAGGGCGAGCGCCGTGTCGTAGTCCTGGGCCAGGAAGGCGAGGGTGTGCCCGGCCATCATCAGCACCGCCGGATCGCCGTCGTCCCGCTCCAGGGCGAGGCGGGCGAGCCGGGCGCCCTCGGCGCAATCGGCGGCGGCATCCGCGCTCCAGCCCTGCACCACGAGGTTGGTGTAGCACTGCGCGAGCAGCGCGCAGGGCAGGGGATGCTCCGGCACGAGGCGGCGCACGGCCTCGATCGAGGCGATGCGCAGGCGCACGCTCTCGGCGCTCGGCATGGCGTGGTTCGAGTAGGCAGACAGGAACGGCGCGTAGACGCCGGCATCGAGCGGCGGCCCCGTCCGCTCCGGCACGGCGTCGCGGGCGAGGCCGGGGGCCATCGCCGCCACCGCGCCGGCGACGATCCGGCTCCGCAGGGCGTGGACCGCGCCCTCGTCCTCGTCGAGATCCTGGCTCCAGACCGGCCGCTCGGCCGCCGTCCGGTGCAGCCTCGCCTCGACCCGCAGGCGCGAGCCCGCCCGCGACAGCGTGCCCGTGAGGATGTGCGCGACGCCGAGCCGCCCGGCCGCCTCGTCCGGCGGCACGGCGCGGCCCTTGAAGGTGAAGGCGGAGTTGCGGGCGCTCACGAACAGGCCGGGCGTGCAGGCGAGGGCGTCGGTGACGTGTTCCGACAGGCCGTCGGCCAGCGCCTGCGTGTCGAAGTCGCCCTCCGGATCCGCGAAGGGCAGCACGGCGACCGAGGGCCGGTCCGGCAGCGGCAGGGAGCGTGTGGCCGAGGGGGTCGCCGAGGGGATCACCATGGGTGGGAGGCTTAGATCACGCCCCGTGCGCGCAGGAGGCGCTCAAAGCCGGCCAGGTCCTCCAGGAAGCCGAAATGGCCGCCGGGCAGGGCGGCGACGTCGAGGCCCGTCAGGTCGCCGCCCTGGCGGGTGTAGAGCTCGCGCGAGAACGCGTCGGCCTCGCCGAAGACGAGGGTGAGGCGGTCCGCGTGGGCCGCCACGATCCCGCGCTGGTCGTAGTCGCCGAGGCTGGCCGAGACGCCGTGATAGACCGGCGGGGCCAGGGCGAGATCGAGATCCGGCAGGTCGGTCTCGCGGCCGCAATAGGCGGGCAGCAGGATGGTCATGACGGAGCGGCCGGCCTCCGCGTCGGTCCGCGCCATCAGCGGCGCGGCCCGGCCCATCGCCTCGGGCGAGAGCCGGCCGAACAGCGCGGCCACGCCCGCGTCGAGCCCGGCACGGGTCGGCGGGGCCGGGTGGAGCAGCACGGCGCGGGCGATCGTCTCCGGCGGCAGGCGATCGAGCAGGGCCAGCGCGAGCCACGCCCCCCAGGAATGCGCGACGAGGCTCACCGCGCCCTCCCCCGCGCGCCCGGCGACGAAGGCGGCGGCGGCCGCGCACACGCCGTGCGCCGTCACCGGCTCGGACGAAGGTTCGGCGCCGCAGCCGGGCTGCTCGAAGAAGGCCCAGTCGCGCGCGAACCCTGCGCGCCGCAGCGGGTCGGCGGCGTAGGCGACAGGCAGGCCGGGGCCGCCGCCGAGGAAGACGACGGGGGACGGCCGGTCGGGCGGAGCGGTGCGCATCGTCGGAGCGAATTGTCCGTCAGTTCGTCGGCTCGCCCGCGGCGACCTTCGCGGTCCAGTCGTCGAAGGCCACGACCCGCTGGCGCTGCTCTCCGAGGCCGTCGATGCGCAGCACCATCTCGTCGTCGCTCCGGAGGAAGCGCGGCGGCTTCATGCCGAGGCCGACGCCGGGCGGGGTGCCGGTGGTGATGACGTCGCCGGGCTCCAGCATCATGAAGTGCGAGACGTAGGCCACGAGTTGGGCCACGTCGAAGATCATCGTCGCGGTCGAACCCGTCTGCATCCGCTTCCCGTTGAGGTCGAGGCTCATCGAGAGGTTTTTCAGGTCCGGGATCTCGTCGAGGGTGACGAGCCAGGGGCCGAGCGGGCCGAAGGTCGGGCAGCCCTTGCCCTTGGTCCAGGTGCCGCCGCGCTCCATCTGGAATTCCCGCTCGGACAGGTCGTTGCAGATGCACACCCCCGCCACGTAGCGCAGGGCCTCGTTGGCGTGGACGTAGGAGGCGCGGGCGCCGATCACCACCGCGAGTTCCACCTCCCAGTCGGTCTTGGCCGAGGCTTTCGGCAGGATCACCGTGTCGTTGGGGCCGACGATGCAGGAGGGCGCCTTGTTGAAGATGATCGGCTCGGCCGGGATCGCCGCGCCGGTCTCGGCGGCGTGGTCGGCGAAGTTCAGGCCGATCGCCACGAAGTTGCGGGTGCCCCCGACGCAGGGGCCGAGGCGGGTGCCGGGCGGCAGCAGCGGCAGGCTCTCGGGATCGATCCGCGCGAGCCGATCGAGCGATTCCCGCGAGAGGCCCGGTCCGGCGATGTCGCGCAGGGTTCCCGACAGGTCGCGCAGGCCCCCCCGCGCGTCCACGAGGCCCGGCTTCTCGTCACCGCTCGCTCCGTGCCGGATTAACTTCATCGTCCGCGTCTCCGTCCTGCCCGGGGCTCGCCCAGAGGCGCGAGACCATGGCCGCGACCGGTCCAGGGTGCAAGCCGCGCCTCGGGGGCCCCGCCGTTCATACGGGCGCGGGGGCACCCCGGTTCCGTGACATAAATTCCTCAATTGATATATAATTCTATTTTCGGTTTCCCGCCTCTGGACCGGATGCGCGCGATCCTCTTCCATCGCGATGGGACTTGGGTCTGCAAAAAGACGCTTCGGAGTAAAACAATGACTGGGGGGACGATCCGCGCGCTCGGGCTCGCGGGAGCCGTCGCGGCCGCTTCGGTGGCGGGCGCGACGGGGGCGCAGGCCGGTGCCTTCGGCCTGCGCGAGCAGAGTGCGCAGGGGTTGGGCGTGGCCTTCGCGGGCGCGGCCTCGGGCGGGGCGGGCGTCTCGTCGATCTTCTGGAACCCGGCGACCGTGACGATGCGGCCGGGCTTCGCCAGCGAGCAGAGCCTGAGCTTCATCAATCTCTCGGGTGAGATCACGCCGAGGGTGGGCACCGCGCCGGGCCTGCTGCCGTTCGGCGATTCCGGCGAGGTCGGCCAGGGCGCCGTGGTGCCCTCGGGAGCGACCTCCTACCAGCTCACCGACCGGATCTGGATCGGCATCCAGACCGGCGCGCCCTACGGGCTCGTCACCAAGCCGCGCCAGGATTGGGCGGGCTCGGTCTATGCCCGCTCCTCGCGGATCTTCTCGCTGGCCTTCAACCCGGTGATCGGCTTCAAGGTCAACGACTGGCTCTCCGTCGCCGCCGGCCCGAGCGTCGAGTATTTCCGCCTGACCCTGCGCCAGGCGGTGCCGGTGCCCGGCGTGTTCCCGGGCCAGTACCCGTCCGGTTTCCTCAAGGGCGAGTCCTGGGGCGTGGGCTTCACCGCCGGCGTCCTGGTCACGCCGGCCGCCGGCACGACGATCGGCGTCGGCTACCGCTCCTCGGTCCACCACGACATCGAGGGCTCGATCGGCTTCCCCGACCCGCGGCAGGCCATCGCCCTGGGGCAGGTGCGGGCCAACCTCAACACGCCCGAGAAGGTCAGCGTCGGCCTGACCCAGGCGATCAACCCGGTCACCCGGATCAATCTCGGCTTCGAGTGGGACAACTGGTCGAGGCTCGGCGACGTCGGCATCGTCTCGAAGGCGCTCGGCGTGACGGTGAATCACCTGCCGCTCAACTTCAAGGACTCGTTCTTCTACTCGATCGGTGCCGAGTACGACTGGTCGCCGAACCTGACCCTGCGGGCCGGCTTCGGCTACGACAACGTGCCGATCGACGTCTCGAACCGCTCGGCGCGCCTGCCCGACAGCAACCGCTACGTCGTCTCGATCGGCGGCAGCTATCGCTGGAGCGAGAAGGTGCTGCTGACGGCCAGCTACGCCCACGCCTTCTTCGATCGCGGCCTCCTCCTGGCGGGGCCCGGCCGCGACTACAACATCGGCAACATCCCGCTCGCGGCCTCGACCGACGTCAGCGCCGACGTCGTCTCGGTCGGGTTCCGCTACCAGTGGGACGCTCCCGCCGCCGTCGTCCCGGCCCCGCTGGTGCGCAAGTACTGATCGCCTTGATCAACGGGGCCCGCCCCGCGCCCGGCCTGAAACGGTCCGGCGCGGGGCGGGAAGCCGCGTCGACGAGGCGAGGCGGTTCGGCTCGGCGCGAACCGCCTCCGCGGAAAGCTCGGCCTCGAGCTGCCCCGCGAGGGCGAAGAAGCGCCGCCGCACCCCCGCCGCGTGCGGGTTCGCCCGCTCGATGGCGTGGAACACGTCCGGCGCGTCGTGCCGCACCATGCCGACCGCCTGCATCAGCAGGTCGAAGCTGCGCGTCGTCATCCGCGTCGGCAACGGCTCCATCGCCACGAGAACCTTGGCGATGAGGTGGGTCAGCCCCTGGACCGAGGCCATGGCCCGGTCATGCGCCTCCGGCGTCGTCAGGATCACGTCGAGGCCGAGCCCGCGCCGCAGGAAGGCGGCCGCCCGCAGGGCCGGCCGGCCGCGGAGCGGGCAGACGGCGATCTTCAGGCCCCGGATGTCCTCGCCGGCGCCATCTCCCGCGCCATCTTTGGCACTCTGCGGCCCGAACAGCGGATGGGTCGCGAGGATCGCGACGTCGGCCGGCAATCCCGCGCGCAGGATCGCGGCGGGTCCCATCTTCACCGAGCCGACATCGACCACGAGCGTGCCCGGCCGCAGATGCGGGGCGAGGGCGCCGACCGCCTCGGCGAGGCGCGCCACGGGCGTGGCGAGGATCACCACGGGGCAGGCCGCCACGCTTCGGAGACCGCCCCCGATGGCGTCCGGCCCCGCATGCGCCGCGAGCTGCGCCGCGAGGCTGTCGGCCGGCAGGTACGGATCGTGGACCGTCAGGGCGGCGTGCGGCGCGAGATGGCGGGCGATCAGGCGGCCGAAGGCGCCGAAGCCGACGAGACCGACCGACGGGCGAGGAGGGGAGAGCGGGGGCAGGGCAGACACGGTGTGACCTCGGGATGGGGCGAGGCCGGCGGTCCGTTGCGGGATATGGTGAGATCCTCGAGCCGCCGACGACGCAGCGGCTGAAGACATGACGAGTCCGAGGCCGCTTAGGGGAGCGGCGCGCGATACGACCCGGAGAGGAGGAGGCCCGTCATGATGGGGCGCCTCTAGACGGGGAGGGCCGCACGGTCAAGCTCCGGCCGGCGGAGATCGGCCGGATGTTCGGCCTCGGCCGAAGTCTTCGGGAGACGTCGCGCAATCGATCATCGGGGCGCCGCCGTAACGCAGAAATTGTGTTCGGAAATACATAGGATCGGAAGGATTTCTAAACATAACCTACGTTTATTTATGAAATCTTCGATCACGCAAATGCGATCACCAAGAAGAATTTCAGCAACGGCACTTTAAGAGAGAAAGCCTAATCCTGCCTTGGGTTGTCGGGCTCTCCATCCACCATGCTCAAAATCGTCGCCTGCGTCGCGCAACAGCACGATCTCGGCCTTGTCGCCATCTCGGCGGGCATCTGCCTGCTCGGCTGCTTCTCGACGGTGACATTGATGGCCGAGGCCGCGCAGGCCGAGCGCCGGGCCCTCTCCCCCTGGCTGGCCGCGGCGGCGGCGGTGTTCGGCTGCAGCGTCTGGTCGCTCCATTTCGTCGCGATGCTCGCCTTCCTGCCCGGCGGGCAGGCGGCCTACGACCTCCAGCCCACCGCGGCCTCGATCGCGATCGCGGTGGCCGGAGCCCTGGCCGCCCTCCTGATCTGGTCCCGCGCCCGCCACTTCCCGCTCGGGGTGGTTGCGGCCGGCCTGGCCCTGGCGGCGGCGATCGCGGGGATGCACTACGCGGGCGTGAGCGCCATGGCGGCGAGCAACCTGCTCATGTTCGAGGGCGCCTACGTCTACGGCTCGCTCGGCCTCTGCGCGATCCTGGCGGTGACCGCCCTCGCCCGGGCCGGCGACCTCACCGGCCTCGGCCGCCGGATCGAGGTCACGCTCTGGCTGGTGCTGGCGATCTGCGGCCTGCACTTCACCGGCATGACGGCGCTCACCGTCGCACCCGCCGCCCCGCGGGAGGATGGCGGTGCCGTCCTCGGCTCGATGCATCTCGGCCTCGCGGTGGGGCTCGTAAGCCTCGTCGTCCTCGCCGCCGGTCTCGCCGCGCTGCTGATGCAGCGGCATCTCATGCGCCGCCGCATGGACGAGCTGAGCCGCATGCGCCTGCTCGGCAACCTCGCCCACGAGGTGCTGTTCATCCACCGCGGCGGGCGGGTGGTCGAGATCAACCAGGCGGGCCTGCGCCTGTTCGAGGCCACGACGCAGGAGATCGTCGGCCGGCCGGTGCTGGACCTGTTCGCCGAGGCCCACGCCCCGGCCGTGATGCGGCTCAGCCGCTGCCGCCCGGAGGATCTGCGCCCGGAAGAATTGGAGATCCGCACGGCGAGCGGCACCCTCGTGCCGGTGGAACTCTCCTGCCGTCCCATCGAGTATCTCGGCCGGCCCGCCACGGCGGTGGCCCTGCGCGACCTCAGCCAGCGCCGCCGCGACGAGGCGCGCATCCGCCACCTCGCCCTGCACGACGCCCTGACCGACCTGCCCAACCGCACCCTGCTGGAGGAGCGCCTGGGGCTCGCCCTGGAGACGGCGGCCGAGAACGGGTCGAGCGTGGCGCTGGTCTATCTCGACCTCGACCGCTTCAAGCCCGTCAACGACTTCCACGGCCACGCCGCGGGCGATGCCCTGCTCGTGCAGGCGGCCAAGCGCATGCTGGCGGAGCTGCGCCCGACCGACACGCTCGCCCGGATCGGCGGCGACGAGTTCGTGGTCGTCCTGGCCCATACCCGCACGCTGGCGCAGGTCGCCGAGACCGCGGAGCGGCTGGTCGCGGCGCTCAGCCGCCCGTTTCAGATCGAGGGCCGGACCAAGGGCCAGAGCGCTGGATTGCGCATCGAGATCGGCGCCTCGGCGGGCATCGCCGTCTATCCGAGCGACGGCAGCACCGCCGACAGCCTGAAGCGCGCCGCCGACACCGCCCTCTACCGGGTCAAGGACGAGGGGCGCGGCACGGTGCGCTTCTTCGAGGCGGCGATGGACGAGCAGCTCCAGGCGCGCCGCCGGATCGAGCACGAGCTGAGCGGCGCGATCCCGCGCGGCGAGCTGCAGCTCTACTATCAGCCGATCGTCAACGGCCGCACCGGCGAGATCGAGACCTTCGAGGCGCTGATCCGCTGGCACCATCCGGAGCGCGGCTGCGTGCCCCCGGCCGAGTTCATCCCCCTCGCCGAGCAGACCGACCAGATCGGGCGGATCGGCGCCTGGGTGCTCGACACCGCCTGCGCCACCGCCGCCGCCTGGCCGCAGCCCTGGCGGGTCTCGGTCAACGTCTCGCCGAAGCAGTTCCGCCAGCCGGGCTTCGCCGCCGGGGTGGCGGCGGTGCTCGGCCGCCACGGGCTCCCGCCGGGGCGGCTGGTCCTGGAGATCACCGAGGGCGTCTTCATCCAGGACGCGGCGATGGCGGTGGAGGTGCTCACGGCGCTGCGCACCCTCGGCGTGCGCCTCGCGCTCGACGATTTCGGCACCGGCTACTCGTCCTTGAGCTACCTGCAGCGGTTCAAGTTCGACAAGATCAAGGTCGATCAGTCCTTCGTGCGCCGGCTCGGACAGAACGCGGACTCGCTGACGATCGTGCGCGCGATCACCCATCTCGGGCACAATCTCGGCCTTCAGGTCACGGTCGAGGGGGTGGAGACGCAGGAGCAGCTCGCCGTGCTGCGCGAGCTCGGCTGCGACCAGATGCAGGGCTACCTGTTCGCCCGGCCGACGCCGGTCATGGGGGCGATGATGACCCCCATCTCGGGCTCCCCGGATCTGGAACTGGCGCGCCTGCGCTCCCTGTTCGCCGAGCCGCCGGCCAGGGCCTGCGCCTGAGGCAGGGCTTTCGCCCGCGAGGGGACGGGCGGCCGTCCGCCGGTCCGGCCGCCGTCATCGTCGGAACCCGGCCGGGTCAGGCCGCCTCGCGCTCCGGTGCGAGGCGGCGGCGGGCGTTCTCCCACCAGCTGCGCTGGCGCTGCGCCTCGGCCTCCGCCGCCTTGGCGGCGTAGAACGAGGCGTTGTGCTCGCCCCGCAGCGCCTCGCGGGTGAAGCGGATCAGGTGGTGGGCGACGAAGCCCATGTTGAACACCGCCTCGATCTGCCCGCGCTTCAGGGCGTGGGCCGCCGCCCGCCAGAACGGCCGGCGATAGTCGGAGAAGAGGCCCACCCGGGTGATGATGTTGAAGCCGAGGATCAGGCCGCGGCGCAGGTTGGTGAAGGTGAGCTTGCCCGCGGTCGGGGTGACGATGCGGTTGCCGTAGGTCACGTCGCACTGGTGCTTGAAGCGCTCGAACAGGTGTTCGGGGGAATAGGCGTGACTGATCGCCCGGCGCCAGGAACTCACCACCGTGTCGTGCGGGCGCTTGAACAGCACGTTCGATTCGAGCGCCGCGTCGTGGACGAGCCGGCCCTCCCGCTCCAGCCGGTCCCAGAGCGGGGTTTTTGGGAGTGCCTGGAGCAGGTTGATGGTGAGTACGGGGATGGCCGACCGGTCGATGAAGTCGATCAGGTTCTGCTCCGATTTGTCGGTGTCGGAATCGAGGCCGAGGATGATGCCCGAGGTCACCTCGAGACCGTAGGAATTGAGCGTCTCGATCGCCTCGTACATCGGCACGGCGGCGTTGTGGGTCTTGTCGATGCCCTTCAGCGCCTCGGCCTCCGGCGTCTCGATGCCGACGAACACCGTCATGAAATTGGCCTGCCGCATCAGCTCCAGGATCTCGGGCTGCTTGGCCATGTTCAGCGTCGCCTCGCAGGCGAACTGGAGCGGGTAATTGTTCTTCTTCTGCCATTCCACGAGGTGGGGCAGCATCTCCCGCGTGGCCTTGCGGTTGCCGATGAAGTTGTCGTCGACGAAGTAGACCACCGCCGGGTGGCCCGGCTGGCTGACGATGGCGTCGAGCTCGGCGCACATCTGCTCCGGGCTCTTCAGCCGCGGCTGGCGCCCGTAGAGCTGCGGGATGTCGCAGAACTCGCAGCGATAGGGGCAGCCGGAGGAGAATTGCAGCGAGCCGATCAGGTAGCGCTTGAGCGGCACCGCCTCGTAGGCCGGGGCCGGGAAGTCGCCGAGCGCCAGCCGGTCCTTGGTGTCGAGCACGAGCTGGGCCGCCGGCCGCGCGAGGTCGCGGTCCAGGATCTCGATGAGGCGATCGGTGGCGTCGCCGATCTCGCCGACATGGAGGTAGTCGAAATCCGGGTATTTCTCCGGCGCGCCCGAGACCGAGGGGCCGCCGAGCACCGCGACCTTGCCGGCCTCGTGCGCCCGCCGGCGGATATCGTGGATCTGCCCCTCCTGGATGTGCATGCCTGAGACGAACACCGCGTCGGCCCAGGCGAAGTCCCGAGGCGAGGCCGGCCGGATGTTCTCATCGATGAACCGGCATTCCCAGGACTCGGGCATGTAGGCCGCGATCACCAGGAGCCCCTGGGGCGGCATGAACGCCTTCACCCCGCCCATCAGCGGATAGGCGTGGGAGAACGTGCCGAAGGACGGCGTGTAGGCGGGGAAGACGCACAGGATGCGCCGGCGGGACGAGACGGGGAGGGGGCATCGCATGGCCGCCAATCTAGCACAGCGTCGCGCTTTGGCGCCCCCCTCACCCCTCTCTTTGACGTGACATCGTGCATCCGCAGCATACCGGCCCGCCGGAGCGGTGAGGGCGGACCGGTCGGGCGTGACGATCGGGCCGGGACGGCCCCGCGGACCCATCGATGCGTCACCGCCGGGCGGCGATGGCGGTGTGCGGCAGGCGCATGGGATGCCGCGTCAGACGCCGCATGGGACCACGCATGGTCGGGCGGTCTGGGCGGGCGCGTCACGAGGGCGTTTCCCGGGTTCGGGCGGAACGGCTCTGCCCCAGCGTCCCTTCGATGAATTGCGAAAAAACGTATGTTCATGCGTCAGTTTTATGACGAAATAAGTCGACGATCTTCTCGGATTAAGCGAATAGCCACGACGTCTATATAGTAATGAGTCGTATTTATCCTCATTTTACAAGTAGATTTACTTTCAATTGCTTGAGCCCGGTGCTATCGCCGCGTCCCGGAAGCGGGGCGCATCGGGGCCGCGCACCGACTGAGCCGCCGAACAAGTTCGCCGGCCGCCGCCTTCCGCGTCGGCCTCCGATGGCGAGCCTCTCGTACGGCCGCCCGAATTCGCCCCGCTTTCAGACGATGCGCAGCCTGGGGATGCGCGCGTCCCGGCACGACACGGCGGACGTCATCGCGCCGGCCCAGGGACGCGCGAAGGGGATTTGAACCATGAAACGACGTCTTCTGGCCGCGCTGCTCCTGTCGA
>NZ_BPRD01000379.1 GCF_022179745.1 Methylorubrum podarium | reverse complement strand
TCGAGGGGCAGGCCCAGCGTGTCGGCGGCGATCTGGGTCAGGATCGTGTAGGTGCCGGTGCCGATGTCGCCCGTCTGGTTGCCGACTTCGAGTCGACCGTCCGCGGTGAGCACGGCCTGCGCGCCCGACTGCATCATCATCGATTCCCAGATGCCGGTCGCCATGCCCCAGCCGACGAGCTCCCGGCCCTCGCGCATGGAACGCGGCTGCGGATTGCGTCGGCTCCAGCCGAACCGCTCGGCGCCCTGGCGGAAGCAGTCCTTGAGCGCCTTGGAGCCGAACGGCTTCTCCTCGGTCGGGTCGCTGTCGGTGTAGTTCTTCAGCCGCAGCGCGATCGGGTCCTGGCCGGTGGCGTAGGCCAGCTCGTCCATCGCCGTCTCGATGGCGTAGACGCCGGTGACGGCGCCGGGCGCGCGCATGTCGCCGGGCGTCGGGGTGTCGAGCTTGGCGATGCTGTAGGTGAGCGCGACGTTGTCGCAATCGTAGAGCACGCCCGACCAGTTGACGACGACCTCCTGGTAATCCTCGTAGGACGAGGTGCCCTGCACCGCGTCGTGCTTGAGCGCGGTGAGCTTGCCCGAGCGGTCGGCGCCGAGGGAGACGGTCTGGAGCGCCTCCGAGCGGTAGGTGAAGGACCACATCTGGTCGCGGGTCAGCGTCACCCGCACCGAGCGGCCGAGGTCTTTCGCCGCCAGCATCGCCAGGAAGAGCTGGTATTGCGGGCGCAGGCCGGAGCCGAAGCCGCCGCCGAGATAGGGGTTCAGCACCCGCACCTGCTCCGGCTTCAGGCCGAAGGCGCTGGCGATGTAGTCGTGGGTGTTCGAGACGCCCTGGATCTTGTCGTACACGGTGTAGGTGCCGTCCTTCTCGACGACGACGGTGGAGGCGTGCGGCTCCATCGGGTTGTGGTGCTCGTCGGCCATCCGGTACTGGCCGTTGACGCGGATCTCGGCCGCGTCGAACGCCGTCGAGGCATCGCCCCACGGCTCCGGCGGCGGCTTGATGCCGGCCCGCTTCATCGGCGGATCGTAGGATTCCGGCGCCTGCGCCGCGAGGTCGGTGCGCGGGGCCACGACGCCGTAATCGACCCGCACCAGCGAGGCGGCGTAGCGCGCGGTCTCGAAATCCTCGGCCACGACGAGCGCCACCGGCTGGCCGGAGAAGACGATGCGGTTAGAAGCCAGCGCCTGGAACGGCGCGCCGGGGGGCGCCACCGCGTCCTGGTAATCCTCCGGGTTGTCGGAGGTGGCCGGGCGGTTCTCGTGGGTGAGCACCTTGATCACGCCGGGCACGGCCTCCGCGGCCGAGGCGTCGATGCCCCGGATGCTGCCCTTGGCGATGGCGCTCGACACCACCACGCCGTAGGCGAGGTCGGGGGCGGCGAACTCACCGGCGTACTTGGCGAGGCCGGTGACCTTGGCCGGGCCGTCGACGCGGCTGACGGCGCTGCCGACGAACCGGTCACGGCCGGCCGCCGGGCTGAACTGGACGGTCATGGGCGGCTCCTTACTGGATGCGCTTGTCGGACTGGGACTGGGGCGTTCCGGCCGCGGCCTGCTCCAGGCCGCGGACGATGGCGCGGCGCGCCAGCTCGATCTTGAAGCCGTTGGTGGATTGCGGCTTGGCCTCGCGCAGGATCAGGTCGGCGGCCGCCTTGAAGCTCTCGCGCGCCGCGGGCTTGCCCTGCAGCAGCGCCTCGGCCTC
>NZ_BPRD01000378.1 GCF_022179745.1 Methylorubrum podarium | reverse complement strand
CCAGCATCTCCTCGAAGGTCACGCGCTCCATGCGCTTGGCCTTCGAGGAGATGCTGGAGATGGCGTCCCTCGGCGCCAAGGTGCTGCAGGTGCGCTCCGTCGAGCTCGCCATGGTGCACCGGGTGCCGACCACGGTGCGTTCCTCCTTCGATCCCCCCGATGCCGCGCGGCCGGGCACCCTCATCTGCGACGAGGACCAAATCGTGGAACAGCAGATCATCACCGGCATCGCCTTCTCGAAGGACGAGGCGCAGATCACCCTGCGCGCCGTGAAGGACAGCCCCGGCATCGCCGCGGCGATCTTCGGCCCGCTCGCGGATGCCAACATCAACGTCGACATGATCATCCAGACCGTGTCGGGCGACAAAGAATCCGGTGGGACTGCGACCACCGACATGACCTTCACCGTGCCGGCGGCCGAGTACGAGCGCTCCCGCGCCATCCTCGACGCGCAGCGCGACACGATCCAGTTCGGCCAGATCGAGGGCGCCACCGACGTGGTCAAGGTCTCGGCGATCGGCGTCGGCATGCGCTCGCATGCGGGCGTTGCAGCCAAAGCCTTCCGGGCGCTGGCGCAGAAGGGTATCAACATTCGCGCGATCACGACCTCCGAGATCAAGTTCTCGGTGTTGATCGACGCCGCCTACACGGAGCTTGCCGTTCGCACGCTCCACTCGCTATACGGCCTCGACCAGGCCTGACCGTTCCCGTCGGCGCCGGCCCTTCGGCTCACAAGCCAGGGTTGCGCCGGCCGACCCGGATTGACGACACGATGCCCGCTGCGCCCGGAGGCCCGCGCCTGCTGCTGCGCCGGCTCCGCGAAGCCATGGCGGAGCCGGTCAGTCCGCAGCAGCGCCTCGACCGGATCGTCGTCCTCATCGCGGCGAACGTGATCGCCGAGGTGTGCTCGGTCTACGTGGTGCGCGATGACAACACCCTCGAACTGTTTGCAACCGAGGGTCTGAACCGCGACGCGGTCCACATCACCCGCATGCGCGCCGACGAGGGCCTCGTCGGCCTGATCGCCAAGACGGCCGAGCCGCTGGCGCTCTCCGACGCGCAGTCGCACCCCTCGTTCTCGTATCGCCCGGAGACGGGTGAGGAGATCTACCACGCCTTCCTCGGCGTGCCGCTGCTGCGCGCCGGAAATACGCTCGGCGTACTGGTGGTCCAGAACAAGACCTACCGGGTCTATTCCGAGGAGGAGATCGAGGCGCTCCAGACCACCGCCATGGTGCTGGCCGAGCTGATCGCCTCGGGCGAGCTCCAGGCGCTGTCGCCCGGCGCCGGCACCGCGGCGCGGCGCCCGGTGAGCCAGCGCGGCGTGGCGCTGGCCGACGGGATCGGCCTCGGCCACGTGGTGCTGCACGAGCCGCGCATCGTCGTGAAGACGCTGATCGCCGAGAACGTCGAGCGCGAGGTCGAGCGCCTGGAAGAGGCGATCGAGGACGTGCGCTCGGCGATTGACGAGCTGGTCGAGCGCGGCGACGGGATCGGCTCGGGCGAATCCCGCGAGATCCTCGAGACGGTCCGGATGTTCGCCCACGACAAGGGCTGGCTGCGGCGGATGCGCGAGGCGGTCCAGTCGGGCCTGACGGCGGAGGCCGCGGTCGAGCGGGTGCAGTCGGACAACCGCGCCCGGATGCTGCGCCAGAGCGATCCGTATCTCCGCGACCGCCTGCACGATCTCGACGACCTCGCCAACCGCCTGCTGCGCCGCCTCGTCGGCCAGGAAGGACGCGGGGGCGACGGCCTGCCGGAGAACGCGATCCTGGTGGCGCGCTCCATGGGGCCGGCGGCGCTGCTCGACTACGACCGGGCGCGGCTGCGCGGCGTGGTGCTGGAGGAGGGCGGGCCGACGAGCCACATCGCCATCGTCGCCCGCGCCCTCGGCATCCCGGCGGTCGGCGAGATCGCCAATGCGACGGGCCTGTGCGACTCGGGCGACGCGATCATCGTCGACGGTCTCTCCGGCGAGGTCCAGATCCGGCCGACCCCCGAGGTCGAGGCCTCCTACGCCGAGATGGTGCGCCTGCGCGCCCGGCGTCAGGAGCAGTACCGGGCGCTACGCGAGGTGCCCGCCGTCACGAAGGACGGCGTGAAGATCGGCCTGCACCTCAATGCCGGCCTGCTGGTCGATCTCACCCATCTGAACGAGACCGGGGCGGAAGGCGTCGGCCTGTTCCGCACCGAGCTGCAATTCATGATCGCCGAGCGGATGCCCTCGGCGGCCGAGCAGCAGACGCTCTACGAGGCGGTCTACGCGGCGACCGGCGACCTGCCGGTCACGATCCGCACCCTCGATATCGGCGGCGACAAGATCCTCCCCTACATGCCGGCCCTGGAGGAGGAGAACCCGGCGCTGGGCTGGCGGGCGATCCGCATCGGCCTCGACCGGCCGGCGCTGCTGCGGGTGCAGCTGCGCGCGCTCCTCAAGGCGGCGGCCGGGCGGCCGATCAAGATCATGTTCCCGATGGTCGCCACCGTCGAGGAATTCGTCCGCGCCCGCGCCATCGTCGAGCGCGAGAAGGCGCATCTGCGTCGCCACGGCTACGTTCTGCCGAGCGATTGCCGCCTCGGCGCGATGGTCGAGGTGCCCTCGCTCCTGTTCCAGATCGACGAGATCGCCCGCGAGGCGGACTTCCTGTCGGTCGGCTCCAACGACCTGATGCAGTTCCTGTTCGCGGTCGATCGCGAGAACCGACGCGTGGCCAACCGCTTCGATCCCCTCTGCGGGGCGGCGATGCGCGCCTTCCGCCTGATCGCCGAGCGCGCCGCCGCGCAGGGCTGCCCCGCCACGGTCTGCGGGGAGATCGGCGGGCGGCCGCTGGAGGCGCTGGCGCTGATCGGCCTCGGGTTTCGCGAGTTCTCGATGTCTCCGGCCGCGATCGGCCCGGTCAAGGCGATGGTCCTCTCCGCCCATGCCGGCGAGGTCGCGCAGCTGATCGAGACCGAGCTGGCCCGGGTGACCGACGGCGCCTCGGTCCGGCCCGCGCTGGCGGCTTACGCGAAGGCCAACGGCGTGCCCATCTGACGCGCCGTCCGGCCGGGCCGGATCTTCGCACTCTTTCCTCAACTATCAGTTCCGTCGCGAGTATATTCAGGGCGATGACCCCCATTCCTCCCGATCGCCTCGACGCCATCCTGGCGCGGCACGAGTTCGTCACGGCGCAGCTCGCCGACGGTTCGGCCGATGCCGAGAGCATCGTGCAGCTCTCCCGCGAATTGTCGGAGCTCGACGGCGTCGTCGCCGCGATCCGCCACTACCGCGCGGCGGAGGCGAACCTCGCCGGCATCCGGGCGCTGATCGACGAGCCCGGCGGGGATCCCGAGATGCGCGCGCTGGCGGCGGAAGAGAAGCCGGAGGCGGAAGCTGCGCTGGAACAGGCCCACCGCGCCCTGCAGCTGATGCTGCTGCCCAAGGACGCGGCCGACGAGAAGAGCGCGATCCTCGAAATCCGCGCCGGCACCGGCGGCGACGAGGCGGCCCTGTTCGCGGGCGACCTCTTTCGCATGTACGCGAAATACGCCGAGTCGAAGGGCTGGCGCGTCGAGGTGATCTCGGAGAGCGAGGGCACCGTCGGCGGCTATCGCGAGGTGGTCGCCGAGGTGAAGGGCCGCTCCGTGTTCTCGCGGCTCAAGTTCGAGAGCGGGGCCCACCGCGTCCAGCGCGTGCCCGATACCGAGACGCAGGGGCGCATCCACACCTCCGCCGCCACCGTCGCCGTGCTGCCGGAGGCGGAGGAGGTGGACGTCGTCGTCAACGAGGCCGACCTGAAGATCGACACCATGCGGGCGCAGGGCGCGGGCGGCCAGCACGTCAACAAGACGGAATCGGCGATCCGCATCACCCACCTTCCGACCGGCGTGGTGGTGTTCGTCCAGGAGGAGCGCTCGCAGCACAAGAACCGCGCCCGCGCCATGGCCCTCCTGCGGGCGAAGCTGTTCGACGCCGAGCGCACCGCCAAGGATTCGGCGCGGGCGGCCGACCGCAAGGCGCAGGTCGGCTCCGGCGACCGCTCGGAGCGCATCCGAACCTACAATTTCCCGCAGGGGCGCGTCACCGACCACCGCATCAACCTGACCCTCTACAAGCTGGAGGAGGTCATGGCCGGGCCGGCGCTCGACGAGGTGATCGACGCGCTGGTCACCGAGCATCAGGCCGAGCTGCTGGCGGCCGAGGGGATGGCGTGAGGCTGAGACGGCCGCGACCGGTACGATCCCTCTCCCCCACGGAT
>NZ_BPRD01000376.1 GCF_022179745.1 Methylorubrum podarium | reverse complement strand
AGGCGATGATCGCGAGGATCACCACCGCCGTCAGGCGCATGATTTGCCGGTCGAGGCTCATGAGGTCTGGCTTACACCGATTTCGGTGGCGGGACCATGTCCGCATGTGAAACGAAAATGGGGGGATGAAGGTTTGGTTGCCGCTGCGGCATTTCAAGCTGCCGCGAGCAGCGGCTCAGCCGGATCCGCGGCCACGGACACGAGATCGGCCCGCAAATTGATCCCGACTTGAGCGCACGGCTCGATGGCTTGGATGGTGCAGGTGATGGGCTTGGTGCAGCCGCCGCATCCGATCTTGTAACGGAACAGGACGCGCTTTCTTTGATGACGTGCCGCGGGTAGTGGGGCTTCCCGATTTGGGAGGGTCGGGGCGTGATGGTTGTTCTTGTGCGAACAAACCAAAATCGCGCATAAGAACCTCGATGGGTGTCGGCGGTTGGCATAGGCGTTGTGCCGTGTTGCAGGAGTGGTGCGCATTCGGTGCCCGCGCGCTCTTGCTTGCCCTGGCCATGTTCATCGTTTCGACCGTTGCGGGCTCCGGCGACGATCTTGCTGATCATGGCGGCCGCTACCAAAACGCAATCGGTGTGGGGACGCTAGTCACGCCCATGCCCACCGAGGCCGGCAATCCGGGTTTGGCCTGCCGCCTCCTTTGTGGCTGCCATCAGGTGGCCCCTCTCCAAGTCTCCTCCCACGTCACGCCGTCGACGGAGTTCGCCGGCCTGGGCTTTTCCTGGGTGGCCGAGGTTCCGACCTCCGTCACTCCCGACCGACTGGCGAGACCGCCCCGCGCGTAAGGTGACGCCGCGCTCCCAAGAGCGCGTTCGCCCGGCCCACATCTCGGCGCCGGTTCGTCCATCACCTGATCCAACG
The DNA here is from genome assembly GCF_022179745.1 of Methylorubrum podarium. Taxonomy (GTDB): domain Bacteria; phylum Pseudomonadota; class Alphaproteobacteria; order Rhizobiales; family Beijerinckiaceae; genus Methylobacterium; species Methylobacterium podarium. The sequence continues at coordinate 5,783 of NZ_BPRD01000376.1, read as the reverse complement.
GGAACGACCGTGACCGCCCAAGCAGGCCGTCCGGCGTCCTTGTCGAGCGGCCCCCATGCGCCTCCTCCTGTTCGCGGTCCTCCTGGCCACCGGCATCGCCATAGGCGCAGCCGTCCCCGCCGTCGCCCGCTTCGTCAGGGACAATCTGGCCGCCGCCGGGCTGCCGAAAGACCTGTTCACCATCACCGTGCCACCCATCACCGCCAACCACGAACCCTCGAAGGCTGGGACGCCGCCCGACGGAGATGACGACGTCAAGAAGCCGGGAACCCCCAAGGCCACGAACGGCCACGAGATCGGGAAGCACGGGTACGAGCCGGGCGAGGAGCACCCCGAGAAGGGCGCAATCCGGATGGGACCCGAGGAGGTGGCGGCGCTCAACATCTCGGTCGTGAAAGTCGAGGGCGGCACGCTCGCCCGGCACCTCCTGGTACCCGGCGCCATCACCCCCGACACCGACCGGATCGCGCGCGTCCCGGCCCGGGTCGTGGGTACCGTCACGGAGATGCGCAAGCGCCTCGGCGACCGGGTTGCCAAGGACGAGATCGTCGCCGTCCTCGAAAGCCGTGACGTCGCCGACGCCAAGAGCGAGTACCTCATCGCCTCGGTACGCGCCGAGCTGGAGAAGACCAACTTCGACCGGCAGCAGGCGCTCTGGGACAAGCGCATCTCGTCGGAGCAGGTCTACCTGCGGACCAGGGCAACCTACACGGAAGCCACCTTGCGCGTCGACCTCGCCAGCCAGAAGCTGTCCGCCCTCGGGCTGAGCGCGACCGATGTCGCAGCCGCACAGAAACGAGAAGGTGCCACCCTGAACCAATCCACCCTGCGCCGGTACGAGCTCCGCTCGTCGCTCGCCGGCCGGGTCGTCGAGCGCAAGGTCGAGGTCGGGACGACGGTCGGCGGCAAGGGCGACCCCGCCGACATCTACACCGTCGCCGACCTCTCGACCGTATGGATCGAGCTGTCGGTGCCGACACACGAGCTCGCCATGGTTCGGGAGGGCGCACCCGTAGCTGTCACCCATGCCCATGAGGCCGGCGGCCGCCATGCCGACGGCAAGGTCGTCTTCGTCAGCCCGTTCTTGAACCCGGACACCCGCTCGGCGCGGGTCATCGTCGCCCTGCCGAACCCTGACCTTGCATGGCGCCCCGGCGCCTTCGTCACTGCCGGGGTGGAGATCGCGAACGACGCGGTCGAGGTGCACGTCCCGAAGGCCGCCCTGCAGACGGTCGGGGGCGAGCGCGTCGTTTTCGTGCGCACTGAGGAGGGCTTCGAGAAGCGGGAGGTCGAGCTCGGACGCTCGGACGACGATTCCTACGAGGTCGTCTCCGGACTGAAGTCGGGCGCCACCATCGCGGTTGCCAACTCCTTCATCCTCAAGGCCGAGCTCCGCAAATCCGAAGCGGGCGACGACTGAGGGCGACCGGACCTGATCTCCCGTATCCTCGCCTTCCCCGTTCGACAGGGCTGGCTCGACTTCGTGCCCGATATCAACAGCAACCAGGTGCTGTTCAACACCGTCGCGCCCACGCTCTCGCCCTTCGATATCGAGAAGCAGGTGACCTGACCGGTCGAGACCACGCTCGCCGGCATCAAGGGTTCGGAATACATCCGTTTGCGTTCGCGTAACGACTTCTCCCAGGTCACGGCGGTCTTCGCCGACGAGGTCAAGGTCTACTTCGCCCGCCGCCAGTTGGTGGAGCGCCTAGGCGAGGCGCGCGAGGGGCGGCCGTCCGAATTCCAGCCTCATATGGGGCCGATCATGACCGGCCTCGACGAGATATTCATGTGGACCGTGCGCTACACGGCGCCCGACGCGTGGAAGGCGTCGTGTTTAGGCGAACCGGGCTGGCAATCGGACGACAGATACCTGACACCTGAGGGACTGGGGCTGAGGACGGAGCTGGAGAAGGCCGCCTACCTGCGGACCTTCCAGGAATGGATCGTCCGGCCGCAGATCAAGACCGTGCCGGGCGTGGCCAGGGTCGAGGGCAAGATGTTCGAGCCGATGGCGCCGACCGTCATCATCGCGCTCGTTGCCGCCTTCGTCCTGTCGCTGACCTTCGTGCCGGCGCTGATCGCCATCCTGAAGGACGCCATGACCGCGCTTGTTGCCCTCGCTCGGGTTCGTCCCGGTGACGCTGGCGGCGGGGACCGGCACGGAGGTCCAGAAGCCGCTCGCGACCGTGTTCATCCGCGGCTTGATCAGCGCCACCATGCTGACCCTGGTCGTACTTCCGGCCCTCTATGCGCGCTTCGGCGGCGCCCGCGCCACGGCGCCGGTCAGCCATGACGAGGACGACGGTGGCGCCGCTCTGTTCCGGCAGGTCGCCGAACAGTATCCGTGAGCACCACGCGAACCAGCGGCAGTCCTATCAGGATCGCGGACCTCGCATTGCAAGCTTGACAGACTTCAAGAGCAACGAGACCACTCAGAAATGACGACCTTCCTCGCCTATGCGGGCGCGGCCCTCGCCGAAATCGTTGGATGCTTCGCGTTCTGGGCCTGGCTGCGCCTGGACAGATCACCCCTCTGGTTGCTCCCCGGCATGGCATCGCTTGCGCTCTTCGCCTACCTGCTTACCTTAGTCGAGAGCGAGGCGGCAGGCAGGGCTTATGCGGCCTACGGAGGCATCTACATCGTGGCGGCCATCCTCTGGCTATGGGGTGCGGAAGGCTACCGTCCGGACCGATGGGACGTTACGGGCGGTGCGATCTGCCTCGTCGGCATGACGGTGATCCTGTTCGGCCCACGCCCCTGAGGCCCTCGCGGCGATGCGCGCGGCTTACCCAGGATAGTGCCGAATCTTGTTCTTCAACAAGGGTCGGCTCACGCTCGTGGCAGCCTGCAGTCGCATGCTCAACAGCACGCCTGCGGAGGACCATGCCTCAAACCGATCCGCCCAAGCACGGGGAAGGCCTCCACGAGGAGGGAAGCCACGGCGCTCATGCGGTCGGTCACCATCAGCAGCCCCATCGCCACCATCACGCCCCCGCCGACGAGCTGAAGCGCACGACCGAACCAGCGTAGGGTCCGAAGGCGCGCGACGAAGCCTGACAGGAAAAGGGCCGCCGCCACGAACGGCACGCCAAGCCCGAGCGAGTAGACGGTGAGCAGGGCGACGCCCTTGCCCGCGGCCGAGGAGGCCGTGACTGCCAGGATGGCACCGAGGACGGGACCGATGCATGGGGTCCATCCGAAGGCGAAGGCCGTTCCGAGGAGATAGGCGGCGACGGGCCCCTGACCCGGCGGATCGCCGTGCCAGCGCAGCTCACGCTGCAGCCAGGCGGGCCGCAGCAGACCGGCCGTGAACAGGCCGAACAGGATCACCAGCAAGCCCGAGGCGAGGTTCAGCGCCTCGCGATGGGCGAGCAGGGCGAAGCCGAGCGCGCTCGCCCCCGCGCCGAACGCGACGAAGACGGTCGTGAACCCGAGCACGAAGCAAAGGCTCAGGCCGAGCGTGCGCAGGCTGTCGCGCTCGCCGGCGGCCGACTGCCCCGCGACGTACGACACGTAGCCCGGAACGAGGGGCAGCACGCAGGGCGATAGGAACGACACGGCGCCGGCCGCGAAGGCCGCCAGGAAGCCCACGCTTGAGGCGTCGATGGCCATCGGTTCAGCCCCGGCGGAATGATGGACGCAGGATCGTCACTCCTGACCGGCCCCGGCCGCGGCGAAGATCTTGAGAAGGCGTTGGCGCTCCGCCTCGGTCCCGCCGGGCCCCGCCGGCTTGAGCGCCGCCGCACCCCGGACCGGCTCCCGCTTGCCGGCGAGAGCAACCGGGCCCGCGGCCGGCACGGCGACCTCACGCGGCCCTGCGGCCAGAGCCTCGGGGCGGCTCACCTCGCCGAGACCGCCTCCGGCCGCGACCATGGTCTCTCGGAACGACCGGTGCTGGCCGCCGTCCTCGTACACCAGCCGGACGGCGGGCGTCCCGCTCGCCACGAGGGCGGCGACCTGCCGCTCGTCATCCGCCTGCCTCCGCGCGACCGCGCCAGCGGTGGCCTCGTCGCCGGCATCGAACACGTATCGGCCATCGGCGACGCCGACGCCCTGCTCGGCCCCCGTGACCTCGAACCGGTCGGACCCCTCCTTGAGGTTCCTCCAGAACGCGATGTTCGGGTCCTGGCGATGCCGGGCCAAGTTCTCCGGCGTCATGCGGAACGGGTAGGACTGGAACTGGACGGCGCGCTGGCCGCCCGCGAAGGCCTCCCGCACCACGGCATAGAGTTCCGAGATCACCTCGTCCGTCATCGCGAAGCAGCCCCGCGACGAGCACGAGCCGTGCACCATCAGGTGCGCGCCGGTGCGTCCCAGGGAGCGGTCGTACTCGTTCGGGTACCCGAGATTGAACGAGAGATAGAGGCTCGAATTCGGGTTCATGGACGCGGGCGTCACCGCGTAGAAGCCCTCCGGCGCCTGCCGGTCCCCCTCCCGGGTCTTGGGCCCCAGCTGACCCGACCAGCGGCACATCGCGTAGGTCTTCAGGAGGGCGTACTTGCCGTCCGTGCCGCGCTTCCAGAGCTCGATCTCGGACTCCTTCTTGTAGGCCCGCATCAGGATCGGATCCGCCGGCGAGACACCCTTGGCCGACATCAGGGCCAGGGTCGCCGGCGGGATCGGCGCGAGGTGGCGCGTCGAGGCCGCGTACTGGCCGTCCTGGCAGGCGGACAGCGCCAGGAGGAGGGCCAGACCGAGCGTTGTCGTCTTCAGCATGTCGGCCTCGCCGAGGTCGGCCTCCGAGCCTGGGCTCGAAGGGTTGATGACAGGTTGCCGTGGCTGCGGTTCGGCGGAAGCGGGCCGCTTACGGGATCGGATCCCCGGCGCTGCGATGCCTCCGCCGCAGGGGAAGTCCGTCGAGGAGCAGCAGCACCACGCCTGTCGAGATCCAGACGTCCGCCAAATTGAAGGTGAACCAGCGGATGCCGCCGGTGTGCAGGTCGAGGTAGTCCGTGACGACGCCGTCCATGAGCCGGTCGACGAAGTTGCCGGCGGCCCCGCCCGCTATCGCGGCGAGCCCGAGGCGTTCGAGCCCGCCGCCCGCGGCCAGGGCCCAGCCGGCCACGAGGCAGGTGAGCGTGCCCTGGATGGCGAGGAGCAGTGCCAGGGAGGACGGGTCGTGCGCCGGGAACAGGCTGAAGCTGATGCCGTAGTTGAATGACAGGCTCAGGTCGACGAAGGGCAGTGCGCCCCTGACGGCGCCTTCCTCCAGCCACGCCTCGGCCACCGCCTTGGCGACGAGGTCTATGGCCGCGGCGGCCCCCGCCACCCCGGCCACGGTCGCCGCCCGGCCGGCCCACCCTGACAGGGAGATCATCAGGCCCTCAGGAGACGGAGCGCGTTGGCCGTCACCAGGACGGTCGCGCCGGTGTCGGCCAGGATGGCCGGCCAGAGGCCGGTGATGCCGGCGATGGTCGTCATTAGGAACACGGCCTTCAGGCCGAGGGCGATCGCGACGTTCTGGCGGATATTGCCCAGGGTCGCCCGAGAGAGGGAGACCAGCGCCGCCACGTCGCCCACCCGGTCGTTCAGCACCGCCGCGTCCGCCGTTTCCAGGGCCGCGTCGGTGCCGCCGCCCATCGCGATGCCGACGCTGGCGGCGGCGAGCGCCGGCGCGTCGTTAATGCCGTCGCCGACCATCGCCACCGGAGCCGCCGCCTTCAGGGCCGCGATCTCGGCGAGCTTGTCCTGGGGCAGGAGCTCGGCCTTCACGTCGAGGCCGAGCTCGGACGCGACCGCCCCGCCCGTGCGGCGGTTGTCGCCGGTCAGCATCACGCTG
>NZ_BPRD01000375.1 GCF_022179745.1 Methylorubrum podarium | reverse complement strand
GCGGACCTTGTAGAGGGCGTCGGTGACGGCGGTGATGTCGTCCCAGCGCTTCGAGTCGGACTTGTAGCCGTAGAAGGGCAGGATCGACGGGATCAGGTCCTCGGGGGAATCGAGGAGCATGACGCCGCAATCCTTGAGCTTCGCGATGAAGCCCGGATTGAGCACGAGGCTCCAGCTGTTGAGGGGCGCGTTCGGGCCGAGCCGCTCGCGCACGGCGGCCACATTCACGCCGATCCCGGTGGTGCCCCACATGTAGTCGACGGCGAAGGCGTTGCCCGGATCGTAGGCCTGGAGCCGGCCGGTGATCTCGGGCCAGGCGTTCTTGAGGTTCGGGATCTTGCCCTTGTCGAGGGGCAGGAACACGCCGGCCTTGATCAGGCGCTGCAGGAAGGGGCCGGAGGGGACGACGACGTCGTAGCCGGACTTGCCGGCGAGCAGCTTCGTCTCGAGGATCTCGTTGTTGTCGTAGGTGTCGTAGACGACCTTGATCCCCGTCTCCCGGGTGAAGTCGTCGAGCACCTTCGGGTCGATGTAGTCCGACCAGTTGTAGATGTTGACGACGCGCTCCTCGGCGCCCGCGCCGCCGGCGGCCGCGAGGAGAAGGGGGAGGGCGGCGAGCCCTCCCAGCAGGCGCCGCCGGATCACGGTTTGCCCCGCGCGGCGGTGACGGCGATCTCGACGCGGTATTCCGGCGCGACGAGCCGGGCTTCCACGGTGGCACGGGCGGGCGGGTTGTCGCGATCGACCCAGGCGTCCCAGGCCGCGTTCATCTCGGCGAAGCCGCCGATATCGGCGAGATAGATCGTCGCCGAGAGGATGCGGGACTTGTCGCTGCCCGCCTGCATCAGCAGCCGGTCGATCTGCTCCAGGATCTGCTGCGTCTGCGCGGTGACGCCGGTGCCGACCACGTCGGCGGCCACCTGGCCCGCCAGGAAGACGAGGTCGCCGTGGGCGACCGCCTGGGACATGCGCGGGCCGGTCTCGTAGCGTTCGATGGTCATCGTGGGTTCGCCGGTCTCGGTTCGTGAAGGAGGCCGACCCTTCTGCCGCCCCGAGCGGTTCTCCGTAAAGGGGCTTGGGCGGCGCGCCCGCCGCGAAAGACCGGGCCGGCGCCGCGGGGCCGGTTTTTCACGGGATCGGTTTTTTTGAACGCCCCGCATTTCCCGAGGCAACCGGCATCGCGGCTCGCGCGTTTGTCCCACGAATACGGCCAAGTCTTCCGGCCGGACCTTCAGGTCGAAGACGCTATTCGGGGTTGGATCGACATGGAAATTCTCTGGACCATCATCATCGGCTTCGTCGCCGGCGTCATCGCCAAGTTCATCATGCCCGGTGACAAGGAGCCCGCCGGCTTCATCATGACGACGATCCTCGGCATCGTCGGCGCTTTCGTCGCCACCTTCATCGGTCAGGCGGTCGGCTGGTACGGGCCCAACGAGGGCGCCCGCTTCATCGGCTCCATCGTCGGCGCCTGCGTCGTGCTCGCGATCTACGGCTTCATCGCCGGCCGCACCAGCAGCCGCTCGCTCTGACGCGCGATCTCTCACCGATACGAGAAAAGGGGCGCTCCCGCG
>NZ_BPRD01000374.1 GCF_022179745.1 Methylorubrum podarium | reverse complement strand
GCGCAGGCCGAGGCGGCGGGCGGCGGCGTCCACGCCGGCGAGCACGCGCCGGGCGCCGTCCTGCGCCACGGTGGCGAGGGGCTCATCCGGCGGCGCGGCGCTGGACCCGCTCCGGCGCAGCCGGTCGGTCGGCCAGGCCGGCAGGTACAGCGAGACGACCCTGCGCATCGCATGCCTCCACGATCCAAGCCCCCGGCGCCCCGCCGCGGCTGCGCTGCAACTCGAGCCGCCAGCGCGGCCGGCCCAGATGACGGTCCACGCGACGGTTCGGTCCGTCCGAGGGAGCGGGCGCCACCCGCCAGCGGGTTCGCGCGGCGCTGGGCTCGGGCTCGGCGGCCTCGCCCGCGCAGAGGCGGTGCACGACGAGGGCGGTGACGCCCGATCCCTCCGCCGCGAGCTGGAGCCGGCGGGAGGGGGTGAGCCCCATGCGGGTGAGCTCGCCGACGACCCCGGCGAGGCCGCGGTGGCGCAGGCCCTCTTCCATGGCCGGCAGCACCTCGGCATCGCGCCACGTCTCGCAATAGACGACCCGGTCGGGATGGAGCCCGACCCGGGCCAGGGCCGGGGCGAACAGGTCACGGCTGTGCAGGCACCACAGCACCGGCCCGTCGAGCCGGGCCAGGATGCCGCCGGCGAACAGCACGGCGGTTGCGGCGTAGCGCCCGCGCGGGCCTCCCTCGTGGATCTGGTGGAGCGCGCCCAGCGCCAGCCCGCCGCCGGGCAGGGCCGTGTCGAGCCCGCCGACGCCGAAGGGGAGGGTGGGTTGGGCCCTGGACCCGGCGCCGGATCCGGCACCAAGCCCGGCGGAATCCGTCAGCCGGCGAAGCTCGGCCAGCGTCGGCGCGTCGGGGGAGCGGGGAGAGGGCATGGGCGCGGGTTCGAGGGTTGGCTTGCGGGACGTCTCTTAGAACAAAGAGTGAACGCACCTGAGCCGTAACCCGTCAACCGTCCGATCGTTGCCATCCCTGTTGAAAATGCGGATTTTATTCCGGGCGTTGGCTTGACCGCCGAGTCGGCGATGATTCCGCGCCGAAAGCCCTGCACGCAGTGCGGGTGCGACGGCTTATCCCACCTCGAAACTGCATGCGTCACCCTGGCGGATGCAACAAAACCGCCTGCTGTTGCCGCTGAACGACAGACGTTCGGCCCCGCCGTTCTATCGTAATGTCTGCCGGGGACTTTGCCGGAGGATGTCGCGTGGGACGCGCAATCTGCGTTTTTCCCGCAAGCTCTCAAGATATGCCAGGGTCATGAGTGACCGGTCATGAGTGACGCACGACCCACAGGCCGCCGGCCCGTCATCCTCGTCGTCGAGGACGAGCCCGACGAGCGCTACCTCGCGGCCGAGCTGCTGGAGGAGAAAGGCTTCGAGGTGATCGAGGCCGAGACGGCCGAGCGCGCCCTCGACATCCTGCGCCAGCGCGGCGACGGGATCGACGTGGTGTTCTCCGACGTGCGCACGCCGGGCACGATCGGCGGTTTCGAGCTGGCGCGCATCATCGGCGTGACCTGGCCGCGCATCCGCATGCTGCTGACCTCGGGCGACGCGGGCGACCAGCCGAGCGACCTGCGCGTCACCGCCACCTTCATGCCCAAGCCCTGGCGGGCTCCGGAGATCCTGACGTGGCTGGAAGAGGCCGCGGGGCTCAAGGAGCCGCCGGAGGGGTGAGGGCTTCTCTCCTCCCCCTTGCGGGGAGGAGCCGGAGGTGGGGGTGGTGCAGGAGGCACCGCTGAGCCTCGTCCGGAACGACCCCCACCCTGAACCCCTCCCCGCAAGGGGGAGGGGAAATCCCTGTTACGCCGCCGCGACGGTCGCCTTCACAATCCGATCGGGATCGCGCACGGGCTCGCCGCGCTTGATCGTGTCCACCACTTCCATGCCCTCGATCACCTTGCCCCACACCGTATACTGGCGGTCGAGGAAGCGGGCGTCGGAAAAGCAGATGAAGAACTGCGAGTTGGCCGAGTGCGGGAAGTTGGTGCGCGCCATCGAGCAGGTGCCGCGCACGTGCGGCTCGGCGTTGAACTCGGCGTTCAGGTCGGGCAGCTCGGAGCCGCCGGAGCCGGTGCCGGTCGGGTCGCCGGTCTGGGCCATGAAGCCGTCGATGACGCGGTGGAACGGCACGCCGTCGTAGAAGCCCTGGGAGGCCAGGGTCTTGATCCGCTCGACGTGGTTGGGGGCGAGGTCGGGGCGCAGCGCGATGACGACGCGGCCCTTGGTGGTCTCCAGGACGATGGTCTCGTTCGTCTCTGCCATGGCTTAAATTCCCTGTCCTTTGGGTCCGTCGTAGATGAAGCGCAGCGCCAGGGGGCGCCCCGCGATGGCTCCGCCGAGGGCCGGGGTGAGCCGGACCGGCGTGCAGCGGGCGATCGCGTCGAGCGTCGCCCGAATCAGGATGTCCCGGGTCCGCGCGTCGCCCGGCGCCTTCGCGAAGGTGATCTGCGGCGTGCCGATCACCGAGCCGTCCCGGCGCAGGGAGAGGCGCGCCGTGATCTCCGCCCGCTCGAACCGGCTCAAGCCCTCGGGCACCCGCCAGCAGGCGGCGAGCGCCGGATAGAGCCCCCGCAACGTGTCGGCCGGGGCCGGTTCCGCCTCCGAGGCGGGCAGCGGCACCCGCTGCGTGCCCCGTAAGGTCTGGGGCAGGGTGCGCCAGGGTTCAATGCCCTCGAACGCATCCGCCCTGCCCGGCACGAGCAGGGCGAGCCCGGCCGCGAGGAGGCCGGCGAGAGCGCCGCCCCGGCGACGCCCGGTGCGTCCGGCCGCTATTGGCCGCCTCCGAGCGTCATCTTCACGATCTTGTCGGGGTTCTGCACCGAGCCGTTATCGGCCTTGGAGCCCTTCTTGATCTTGTCGACCACGTCCATTCCGGAGGTGACGACGCCGACGACGGTGTAGTTGTTGTTCAGGAACTCGGCATCGCCGATGCAGATGAAGAACTGGGAATTGGCCGAGTTCGGATCGCCCGAGCGGGCCATGCCGACGGTGCCGCGCTTGAACGGGGCGGAGGAGAACTCGGCGGGGATGTTGGGCAGGCTGGAGCCGCCGGTGCCGTTGCCCTTGGGGTCGCCGGTCTGGACCATGAAGCCGTCGATGACCCGGTGGAACTTCAGGCCGTTGTAGAAGCCTTGGGAGATCAGCGTCTTGAGCTGCTTGACGTGCTTCGGCGCGATCTCCGGGCGCAGCTCGATCGTGACGCGCCCGTCCTTGGTCTCGAGGGTGACGGTGTTCTCGCCGGCCCGCGCCGGGGCGGCGAAGAGCGCGGCGGAGAGAGCGAGGCCGAGGAGGGCGTGGCGGCGATTCATGCGGGCGGAAGCTCCGTGGTGGGGATCAGGATTTCGCGAAGCGGGCGGCGAGCCGCTGGGCGACGACGGACGGGACGAAGGGCGAGACGTCGCCGCCCATCGCCGCGATCTGGCGCACCAGCGTCGCGGTGATCGGCCGCACGCCGGTGGAGGCGGGCAGGAACACGGTCTGGACCTCGGGCGCCATGGCGCCGTTCATGCCGGCGAGCTGCATCTCGTAGTCGAGGTCGGTGCCGTCGCGCAGGCCGCGGATGAACAGGCTGGCGCCGCAGCGCCGGGCGGCCGAGACGGCGAGGTCGTCGAAGGTTACGACCTCCAGGCTCGCCTCCTCCGCGGCGGCGAGCGGCCCGCAGGTCTCGCGCAGCAGGGCGGCGCGCTCCTCGGCCGAGAACAGGGGCGCCTTGCCCGGATGGACGCCGATGGCCAGCACCAGCCGCGGCACGAGGCGGCAGGCCTGCCGCACCACGTCGAGGTGGCCGTTGGTGACCGGATCGAAGGAGCCGGCATAGAGGGCGGTGCGGGTCGTCACGGGACGGGCCTAGAGCATTTTCCCCGCAAACGGAACCCGATCGGCTTTCCGCGTCGTCACATCCCGCCGTCATTCCGGGGCCGCGCAGCGGAACCCGGAATGACGGGCTACAGGACCGGCGCGCCGCTCAGGCCTCGTCCTCGCCGTTCTCCTCCTCGCCCTCGATATGCTCCACCGAGACGACGCGCTCGGCCTTGTCGGTGTTGAACACCGTCACGCCCTGCGAGGCGCGGCCGACGATGCGGATGTCGTCCACCGGCACGCGGATGAGCTGGCCGGCATTGGTGACCAGCATGATCTGGTCCGAGGCCTCCACGGGGAAGGAGGCGACGAGGTGGCCGTTGCGGGGGTTGACCCGCATCGCCGTGATGCCTTTGCCGCCGCGGCCCGAGGTGCGGTACTCGTAGGAGGACGAGCGCTTGCCGAAGCCGCGCTCGGACAGGGTCAGCACGAATTGCTCGGCCCCGCCCATCTCGTTGTAGCGATCCAGCGAGATCGCCGCCTCGGCCGTGCTCTCCTCGGCCTCCGGCGCCTCGACCTCCTCGCCCGCATCGCCGATCACGGCGCGGCGCATCTTCAGGTAGCCGGCGCGCTCCTCGGGCGAGGCGTCGAAGGCGTTGAGGATCGCCATCGAGATGACGCGGTCGTCCTTGGCCAGCGAGATGCCGCGCACGCCGGTCGAGTCGCGGCCCTTGAAGACGCGCACGTCCTCGACGGGGAAGCGGATGCACTGGCCGAGCGCGGTGGTGAGCAGCACGTTCTGGTCGGCCCGGCAGATCTCGACGTGGACGATGTGGTCGCCCGGATCGAGCTTCATCGCGATCTTGCCGTTGCGGTTGACCTGCACGAAGTCGGACAGCTTGTTGCGGCGGACATTGCCGGAGGCGGTGGCGAACATCACGTCGAGGGTCTCCCAGGACGCCTCGTCCTCGGGCAGCGGCATGATGGTGGTGATGCGCTCGCCCTCGTTCTGCAGGTGCAGGATGTTGACGAGCGCCTTGCCCCGCGCGTTCGGGGCAGCGACCGGCAGGCGCCAGACCTTCTCCTTGTAGGCCTGGCCCTGGTCGGAAAAGAACAGGACCGGCGTGTGCGTGTTCGCCACGAACAGCCGCGTGACGAAATCCTCGTCGCGGGTGCTCATGCCGGAGCGGCCCTTGCCGCCGCGCTTCTGCGCCCGGTAGGTCGAGAGCGGCACGCGCTTGACGTAGCCGGCATGGGACACGGTGACGACCATGTCCTCGCGGGCGATCAGATCCTCGTCCTCGACGCTGAAATCGGAATCGATGATCTCGGTCTTGCGGGGCGTCGCGAAGAGTTCGCGCACCTCGGCGAGTTCCTGCTTCACGATCGCCTGGATGCGGGCGCGCGAGCGCAGGATGTCGAGATAGTCGGCGATCTCGTCGGCGAGCTTCTTCAGCTCGTCGCCGATCTCGTCGCGGCCGAGGGCGGTGAGGCGCTGGAGGCGAAGGTCGAGGATGGCGCGGGCCTGGGTCTCGGACAGGCGGTAGGTGCCGTCGTCGGCGACCCGGTGGCGCGGGTCGTCCACCAGCGCGATCAGCGGGGCGATGTCGTGCGCCGGCCAGTCGCGGGCCATCAAGGCTTCGCGGGCGGTGTTCGGGTCCGGCGAGGTGCGGATCAGGCGGATCACCTCGTCGATGTTGGCGACCGCGATGGCGAGGCCACACAACACGTGGGCGCGCTCGCGGGCCTTGTTGAGCAGGAACTTGGTGCGCCGGGAGACGACCTCCTCGCGGAAGTCGTTGAAGGCCAGGAGCAGGTCCTTCAGGTTCATCAGCTCCGGCCGCCCGCCGTTCAACGCCACCATGTTGGCGCCGAACGAGGTCTGGAGCGGGGTGTAGCGGTAGAGCTGGTTCAAGACGACGTCGGCCATGGCGTCGCGCTTGATCTCGACGACGATGCGCATGCCGTCGCGGTCGGATTCGTCGCGCAGGTCCGAGATGCCCTCGATGCGCTTGTCCTTCACCAGCTCGGCGATCTTCTCGATCAGCGTCGCCTTGTTCACCTGATACGGGATCTCGGTGAAGATCAGCGCCTCGCGCTCTTTCCGCAGCTCCTCCACATGCGAGCGGGCGCGCATGATGATCGAGCCGCGGCCGGTGGTGTAGGCCTGCCGCGTGCCGGCGCGGCCCAGGATCATGCCGCCGGTGGGGAAGTCGGGACCCGGCACGATCTCGTTGAGCGCCTCGATGGTGAGGGCCGGATCGTCGATCAGGGCGACGCAGGCATCGACCAGCTCGCCGAGATTGTGCGGCGGGATGTTGGTGGCCATGCCCACCGCGATGCCGCCCGCGCCGTTGACCAGAAGGTTCGGGAAGCGCGCCGGCAGAACCGTCGGCTCCTCGCGGGAATCGTCGTAGTTCGACTGGAAGTCGACGGTGTTCTTGTCGATGTCGCTGAGCAGCGAGATCGCCGGCCGGGCGAGCCGCGACTCGGTGTAGCGCATGGCCGCGGGCGGATCGCCGTCGACCGAGCCGAAATTGCCCTGCCCGTCGATGAGCATCAGGCGCATCGAAAAGTCCTGCGCCATGCGGACCAAGGCGTCGTAGATCGATTGGTCGCCGTGCGGGTGGTACTGACCGATCACGTCGCCGACGATGCGGGCCGACTTGACGTATTTGCGCTCCGGCAGGTGGCCGGACTCGAAGGCCGAGTAGAGGATGCGCCGGTGCACGGGCTTGAGGCCGTCGCGGGCATCGGGCAGCGCCCGGCTCACGATCACGCTCATGGCGTAATCGAGATAGGAGCGACGCATCTCGTCGGTGATGGAGACGGGCTTGATGTCGGTCGCGGGCGGCGGCGTGCCGGCGCCGGGTGCGTCGTTGTCGTCTGCCAACGTCGTTCTCTCGGATTCTGGTTCGGTCGCCCACGGCAGAGCGCCGACGGACGGAGGGGACTACCAAGGAAAGGTCAACAGGCCGCCAATCCCGACCAATCCCCTCATCCTGAGGTGCCGCGAAGCGGCCTCGAAGGATCCTCCAGATCCCGCACGAGTCCTGGAGGATCCTTCGAGGCTTCCGCTTCGCTCCGGCACCTCAGGATGAGGGGGGAGGAGAGGGATAGCCCATCGCCAGCCAAAGGCCGTCGTTTCAGTTACTTAAATATGAATTCCGGGGCTCCGGCACAACATCTGCAGCCCCTCCGATGGCACTTTGCCGACACCTCAGGGACACCGCGCCAGCATCGCCTCGGCGGCGGCCAGATCCTCCGGTGCGTTGAGGTTGAGGAAGGGATCGACCGGCTCCACCGGCCAGGACGCGACCGCCGCCCTGTGCCGCTCGATGAAGCCGCCGACCCGTCGTTCGCCGCGCTCCAACCAGCCGCGCAGGTCGTCGCGCAGCGCCACCGGCCACAGCGCGGAGGTGAAGTGGCGCCGCTCGCCCGAGGCCGCCAGCGCGATCGGCCGGCCTTCAGCCGCGGCCGCGGCGACGAGCCGGGCGACGAAGTCGTGCGGCAGGAACGGCGCGTCGCCGGGCACGCTCGCGACATGGGTGAGGCCGGGACGTTCCGCGGCCGCCTCCATCCCGGCGAGGAGGCCGGCCAGCGGCCCCGGATGATCCGGGATCGTGTCGGGCAGGACGGCGCCGGAAAACACGGCCTGGAAGCGGGCGGGATCGCCGTTGGCACTGAGCACGAGGCCGCCCGCGCATTGCGGCGCGAGGCGCTCGGCGACGCGCTCCAGCAGGGTGCGTCCGGCGAGCACGCGCAGGGGCTTGTCGCCCCCGCCCATCCGCCGCGACAGGCCGCCGGCCAGGACGAGGCCCATGATCCCCGACCCCGATATCCCCGACCCGGAGACCGGGTGAGAGCTCACTCGATGACGATCCGCGGCGCCGCCCGGCCGGCGGGCGCGCCGGTGAGGTTGCCCCAGAGCTTCTCGGCGATCTCGCGGTAGACCTTGGCCTGCGGCCCGTCCGGATCGGTGGCGACCACGGGCCGCCCGGCATCCGAGGTCTCGCGGATCGCCATGGTCAGCGGGATCTCGCCGAGGAACGGCACCTCCAGCCGCTGCGCCTCCTGGCGGGCGCCGCCATGGCCGAAGATCGCGGAGGCCGCGCCGCAATTCGGGCAGATGAAGGTCGCCATGTTCTCGATCACGCCGAGGATCGGCACCGAGACCTTGCGGAACATCGTCACGCCGCGGCGCGCGTCGATCAGCGCCAGATCCTGCGGCGTCGAGACGATGACGGCGCCCGACAGCGGCGTCGCCTGGGCCATGGTGAGCTGCGCGTCGCCGGTGCCGGGGGGCATGTCGACGACGAGCACGTCGAGCTCGCCCCAGGCCACGTCCCGCAGCATCTGGGTGATCGCAGACTGCACCATCGGCCCGCGCCAGATCATCGCCGATTCCGGCTCGATCAGGAAACCGATCGACATCGCCTTGAGGCCGTAGGCCTGCATCGGCTCGAGAGTCTTGCCCTCGATCACCCGCGGCTTGCCGGAGAGCCCGAGAAGCTTCGGCACCGAGGGGCCGTAGATGTCGGCATCGAGCAGGCCGACCCGCAGGCCCTGCGCGCCGAGCGCCAGGGCGAGG
>NZ_BPRD01000373.1 GCF_022179745.1 Methylorubrum podarium | reverse complement strand
CCGGGCCACCGACCTCGCCGGATTTCCCGCCGGCGACCCCCGTCGGCGGGCCGCGCCGGACGACGGCGCGCCGGCCCCGGCCGATCGCCGGCAAGCCCCTTATTTATCTCGGGAATCGGATGCGGACACGCAGCTGCCCCGCCCGTTCTCAAGAAAAGCTTGAGTGGCGATTCAAAAAAATTTTAGTCGCCGGTTATACGGTTGATGCAGTGCAAACTCGCCGTTTTAATCGAGAATTTTTGTCGAACCACGAGACAGCTTGATTGAACTTTAGTGCCGGCTTTGGTTGGATCCAGCCTTAGAACAAAACCAAGTTAGGCAGGAAAACATGGCTGGTGCCGAGCCTTGGAACGCCTCCCGCGCCGCCGGGATCGTCGCCGAGCTTCAATCTCTGGAAGGGGCGACTCTCCCTATATTGCATGCTCTGCAGGAGACGTTCGGCTACGTCGACGCCGAGGCGGTACCGATGATCGCCGACGCGCTCAATCTGTCCCGCGCCGAAGTGCATGGCTGTCTGACCTTCTATCACGACTTCCGCCGCGAGCCGCCGGCCGGACGCCGCCACGTGAAGCTGTGCCGGGCCGAGGCCTGCCAGGCGATGGGCTCCGACCGGCTCCACGGCGAGATCCTCTCCCGCATGGGCTGCGACTGGCACGGCACCAGCGCCGACGGCGTCACCGTCGAGCCGGTCTACTGCCTGGGCCTCTGCGCCAACGCGCCGGCCGCCCTGATCGATGACGAGCCGCTCGCTCGCCTCTCCGCCGAATCCCTCGACGCCGCCCTCAAGGAGGCCCGCGCGTGAGCATCACCGTCTACGTCCCGCAGGACGCCGTCGCCCTGGGCCTCGGCGCCAACCGCGTCGCCCGCGCGATCTTCGCCGGCGCGGAAGCCCGCGGCCTCGACCTGCGCATCGTCCGCACCGGCACCCGCGGCATGCTCTGGCTCGAGCCGATGGTCGAGGTCGCGACGCCTGAGGGCCGCATCGCCTACGGCCCGGTCACGCCGGCCGACGTCGAGAGCCTGCTCGATGCCGGCTTCGTCGAGGGCGGCGCGCACGCGCTGCGCCTCGGAGACCCCGAGAAGATCCCCTTCCTCGCCAAGCAGCACCGTCTGACCTTCCACCGCTGCGGCGTGGTCGATCCGGTCTCCGTCGAGGATTACCGGGCCCATGGCGGCTATCGCGGCCTGGAAGCCGCGCTGAAGCTCGACGCCGAGGGCGTCGTCGCCCAGGTGCGCGACTCCGGATTGCGCGGGCGCGGCGGCGCCGGCTTCCCGGCGGGCATCAAGTGGAACACGGTGATGCTGGCCCAGTCGGACCAGAAATACGTGGTCTGCAACGCCGACGAGGGCGATTCCGGCACCTTCGCCGACCGGATCATGATGGAGGGCGACCCCTTCAACCTGATCGAGGGCATGACCATCGCCGCCGTCGCGACCGGCGCGACGCGGGGCTACATCTACTGCCGCTCCGAGTATCCGCAGAGCTTCAAGACCCTGCGCGACGCCATCGCCAACGGCGTCAAGGCCGGCGTGCTCGGCGACAACATCCTGGGTTCTGGCAAAAACTTCCATCTGGAAGTCCGGCTCGGGGCCGGCGCCTATATCTGCGGCGAGGAAACCTCGCTCCTGGAGAGCCTCGAGGGCAAGCGCGGCATCGTCCGGGCCAAGCCCCCGATCCCGGCGCTGAAGGGTTTTCTGGGCAAGCCGACGCTGGTCAACAACGTCATGACCTTCACGGCGGTGCCGTGGATCATGGAGCACGGCGCCAAGGCCTATGCCGAGTACGGCATGGGCCGCTCGCTCGGCACCCTGCCGATCCAGCTCGCCGGCAACATCCGGCAGGGCGGCCTGATCGAGTACGCCTTCGGCATCACCATCCGCGAGGTCATCGAGGATTTCGGCGGTGGCACGATGTCGGGCCGTCCGGTGCGGGCGGTGCAGGTCGGCGGCCCGCTCGGGGCCTACTTTCCGGACGAGCTCCTCGACACCCCCCTCGATTACGAGGCGATGGCGGCCAAGAAGGGCCTCGTCGGCCATGGCGGCATCGTCGTGTTCGACGACACCGTGGACATGGCGCGTCAGGCCCGCTTCGCCTTCGAGTTCTGCGCCACCGAATCCTGCGGCAAGTGCACCCCCTGCCGCATCGGCGCCACCCGCGGCGTCGAGACCATGGACAAGGTCATCTCCGGCATCCGCCCGGAGGCCAATCTCAAGCTCGTCGAGGATCTCTGCGAGATCATGACCGACGGCTCGCTCTGCGCCATGGGCGGCCTGACGCCGATGCCCGTGATGAGCGCGATCACGAACTTCCCCGAGGATTTTCGGCGCGCGGGCGACCTGCCCGTCGCGGCCGAGTGAGGAGGCCGTCACATGACCCTCATCAAGGAAATCGACTACGGCACCCCGATCCGTCTCAACGAGCAGACGGTGACGCTGACCATCGACGGCGAGAGCGTGACGGTGCCCGCCGGCACCTCGGTCATGGCCGCGGCGATGCATATGGGGACCAAGATCCCCAAGCTCTGCGCCACCGACTCGCTCGAGCCCTTCGGCTCCTGCCGCATGTGCCTCGTGGAGATCGACGGACGGCGCGGCACGCCCGCCTCCTGCACCACGCCGGCCGAGAACGGCATGGTGGTGCACACGCAGTCGGACAAGCTGCATCGCCTGCGCAAGGGCGTGATGGAGCTCTACATCTCCGACCACCCGCTCGACTGCCTGACCTGCGCCGCCAACGGCGATTGCGAGTTGCAGGACACGGCCGGTCAGGTGGGCCTGCGCGACGTCCGCTACGGCTATGAGGGCGACAACCACGTCAAGCCGTCCTCCGACCGCTACCTGCCGAAGGACGAGTCGAACCCCTACTTCACCTACGACCCGTCGAAGTGCATCGTCTGCAACCGCTGCGTCCGCGCCTGCGAGGAGACGCAGGGCACCTTCGCGCTGACCATCGAGGGCCGCGGCTTCGACAGCCGCGTGGCGGCGGGCCCGACCAACTTCATGCAGTCCGAGTGCGTGTCCTGCGGCGCCTGCGTCCAGGCCTGCCCGACCGCGACCCTGCAGGAGAAGACGATCCACCAGTACGGCCAGCCCGACCACGCGGCGGTGACGACCTGCGCCTATTGCGGCGTCGGCTGCGCCTTCAAGGCCGAGATGCAGGGCGACAAGGTCGTGCGCATGGTGCCCTACAAGGGCGGCAAGGCGAACGAGGGCCATAGCTGCGTGAAGGGCCGCTTCGCCTACGGCTACGCCACCCACAAGGACCGCATCACCAAGCCGATGATCCGCGCCAAGATCACGGATCCGTGGCGCGAGGTCTCCTGGGAGGAGGCGATCAACCACGCCGCTTCCGAGTTCAAGCGCATCCAGGCGAAGTACGGCCGCGACTCGGTCGGCGGCATCACCTCGTCGCGCTGCACCAACGAGGAGGCCTACCTCGTCCAGAAGCTGGTGCGCGCCGCCTTCGGCAACAACAACGTCGACACCTGCGCCCGCGTCTGCCACTCGCCGACGGGCTACGGCCTGATGTCCACGCTGGGCACCTCGGCCGGCACGCAGGACTTCAAGTCGGTCGAGGAATCCGACGTGATCCTCGTCATCGGCGCCAACCCGACCGACGGCCACCCGGTCTTCGGCTCGCGGATGAAGAAGCGGCTCCGCGAGGGCGCCCGCCTCATCGTCGCCGACCCTCGCAAGATCGACCTCGTGAAGTCGCCCCACATCCGGGCCGACCATCACCTGCCCTTGAAGCCCGGCTCCAACGTCGCCTTCATCAACGCCTTCGCCCACGTCATCGTCACGGAAGGGCTGGTCGCCGAGGACTACGTGCGCGAGCGCTGCGACCTCGCCGAGTTCGAGTCCTGGGCCCGCTTCATCGCCGAGGAGCGCAACTCTCCGGAGGCCGCGCAGGCGATCACCGGCGTCGATCCGCAGGAGATCCGTGCCGCCGCCCGGCTCTACGCCACGGGGGGCAAGGCCGCGATCTACTACGGTCTCGGCGTGACCGAGCACAGCCAGGGCTCGACCATGGTGATGGGCATGGCCAACATCGCCATGGCCACCGGCAACATCGGCATGGTCGGTGCCGGCGTGAACCCGCTGCGCGGCCAGAACAACGTGCAGGGCTCCTGCGACATGGGCTCGTTCCCGCACGAGCTGCCGGGCTACCGCCACGTCTCGGACGACGCCACCCGCGAGAGCTTCGAGGCGATCTGGGGGGCCAAGCTCGACAACGCGCCGGGCCTGCGCATCACCAACATGCTGGACGAGGCCGTCGGCGGCACGTTCAAGGGCATGTACATCCAGGGCGAAGACATCGCCCAGTCCGACCCCGACACCCATCACGTGACCTCCGGCCTCAAGGCCATGGAGTGCATCGTGATCCAGGACATCTTCCTGAACGAGACGGCCAAGTACGCCCACGTCTTCCTGCCGGGCGCCTCGTTCCTGGAGAAGGACGGCACCTTCACCAACGCGGAGCGGCGCATCAGCCGCGTGCGCAAGGTGATGTCCCCGCTCGGCGGCTACGGCG
>NZ_BPRD01000372.1 GCF_022179745.1 Methylorubrum podarium | reverse complement strand
TGACCGCCCGCGTCGTCTCCTCCTCGAAGGCCCGTGTCGCCGCTTCGAGCCGCGCACCGCGGGCGCCGTCCTCGGCCAGACGATCCCGGGCCGCGTGGTCGAGCTGGCGCTTCTGGATCAGGGCCGCCCGGAACTGCGCGATCGTGCGGGCCATCTCGCCGACCTCGTCGCGGCGGCCCGTGAACGGCACCGTCGCGTCGAGCTGCTCGTCGGCAAGCGCCTGCATCGTCGCCTTGAGCCGGTGCAGCGGGCGCTGGATCTGCGTCCGGATGATCCAGAACGCGGCGAGGAGCGCGATGATCAGCGCCGCGGCCGGTGCGGCGATCAGGGTGACGAACCCGGTGTGCTGCGCCTGCGCGGCGGCCTCCCGCTGTCCGTCGAGGCGCGCGAGCACGTCGCGGCCGAGCGCCGAGATCTCCCGCACCATGCGCTCGCGATTCTTGACCGTCGCCTCGTCGGTCGCCTGGATCAGCGCGGCGCGAGGCGAGACCGTGAGACCGAGTTCGGCCGTCTCGGTCTGGTAGGCCATGAATTCCTTCACCGCGAGATCGAGCTTGCGTCGCTTCTCCGGCGGCAGGTGTCCTTCCATGGCGGTCAGGAACGGCCCGCGGGCAGCCTCCACCTCGCCGAGCGCGGTCTGGAGTGCCGAGAGCCGCGCCTTCGCCTCGTCCGTGTCGGACGCGGTGTAGACGGCGCTGGCCTGAACCACGGCGTGCTCGATCGCCTGAGCGAGGCCCCGCGCCTGGAGGCCGGCATCCCAGAACGACTCGGTGAGGGCGGCCCGCGCCTGTTCCTGCGACGCCTGCCGCAGGGCGAAGGCCGAGATACCGGCCCCGACGAGGCCGAGCAGGCCGACCACCGTCGCCAGCTTGAGGCCAAGAGATACCCGCATGAAAAAGTCCGCCGATCCGTGGAGTCGGCGGACTTTTAGGAAGTGCGGGCTTGATCCCAGGTTAATTAGAGCCGGCTATGCTTGCATGGTCGTGATGAAAGCGCCGCGATCATCTTGCCTCAACGTAAATATATCGCTCGGCAAAGGGAGACGAGCTTTGCCTCAGTTTCGCGGCGCGGCCGTTCCGCCGAGATGGAACACACGGTGCGGCACCAGCTCGCCGCGCTCCACGTCGCCCACGGCGACGAGCACGCCGCCGCAGGTCGCGTAGGCCTTGCCTTCCACCGGCGCGTCCTGCCCGCGCAGGATCACCGGCTGTCCGCGCATCAGGCGAAGGCCCATGTCGCGGCTGACGGCGACCGACGGGATGTCTTCCAGAGCCGTCTCGACCGGGTGGAGATGCATCTCCGTGCTCTCTTCGAGGGCGGCGACGCTGCAGGCGGTCGCCTCCTCGAACGGGCCGACGCGCGTGCGCCGCAGGGCCGAGACGTGGCCGTAGCAGCCGAGCATGCGCCCGAGGTCGCGGGCGAGCGCCCGGACATAGGTGCCCTTGCCGCACTCGGCGGCGATGACGGTGCGGTCGCCGTGATGCTCGATCACGGCGAGATGGTCGATGCGCACGGCGCGGGCCACGAGCTCCACGACCTCGCCGCCGCGGGCGAGGTCGTAGGCACGCTCGCCCTGGATCTTGATGGCGGAGAAGCGCGGCGGAACCTGCTCGATCTCGCCGACGAAGGACGGCAGCGCCGCCTCGACCGCCTCGCGGCTCGGCCGGTTCTCCGAGGTCTCGACCGGACGCCCCTCGGCGTCGTCGGTGTCGGTCTCGATGCCCCAGGTCACCTCGAAGCGGTAGGCCTTGCGGCCGTCCATCACGAAGGGGACGGTCTTGGTCGCCTCGCCGAGTGCGATCGGCAGGATGCCGGAGGCCAGCGGATCGAGGGTGCCGGCATGGCCCGCCTTCTTGGCGTTGAACAGGCGCTTCACCACCGCCACCGCCTGGGTCGAGGTGATGCCGACGCCCTTGTCGAGCACGACCCAGCCGCTGACGTCGTTCTTCTTCGGGCGGTCCTGCCGCGGGCGACCGCGCTGCGGGCGGCGCCCGGCGCGCGGCGGTCCGTCCCGGCGCATGTCGCCGCGCGGTCCCTGCGGCGCCTCGGCGGCACGTTCGGAAGAAATCTCGTCCTGCATCCTGTCCTCGATCGACGGGCTTTTTCTCGACGGACTCGTCCCGTCATGGGGGTCTGTCACGGGTCCGCCACACGGCCCGGTGGGTGAGCGGGCGGCGGGAATCGGGCCGCCCGGATCAACATCAATCGCGCGAGGGCGAATCCGGTTCGGCCTCGTCGTCCTCGCGGGGGGCCGTTTCCAGATCCCGCTGGACCTTCTCGCTCCTCAGGAGCTGGTCGATGCGCGCCGCCTCGTCGAAGGTCTCGTCGCGGCGGAATCGCAGCTCGGGAGCGTATTTCAGGTTCACCCGCCGCGCGACCTCCTGACGGAGAATCTTCTTGTGCCGGTCGAGCGCGGCGATCACCGGCGCCTCGTCCTGGCCGCCGAGCGGCATGACGTAGGCGGTGGCGAGCTTGAGGTCCGGCGACATCCGCACCTCGGGCACGGTGACGACGTGGGAGCCGAGCACCGGATCCTGGATGTCGCCGCGCTGGAGCACCTCGGCGAGGGCGTGGCGCACGAGTTCGGCCACGCGCTGCTGGCGCTGCGAGGGACCGGCGGAGGGATTCTGCTTCTGGGCCATCGGATGATCGACGTCGCTGAACCGTCAGGCTCGTGTCTGGAAACAAAGGGGGCCGCAGCTTTCGCCGCGGCCCCGCTTGAGCAAGTGCGGTAGGGGAGGGCCGCTCAGAGCGTGCGCTTGATTTCCTCGACGTTGAAGCACTCGATGAAATCGCCCACGCGCATGTCCTGGTAGTTCTGGAAGGACATGCCGCACTCGTAGCCGGCGGTGACTTCCTTGGCGTCGTCCTTGAGGCGCTTGAGCTGGGACAGCCGGCCCTCGTGGATCACCACGTCGTTGCGCAGCAGGCGGACATGGGCGCCGCGCTGGACCACGCCCTCCATGACGCGGCAACCGGCGATCTTGCCGACCTTCGACACGTCGAAGATCTGCAGGATCTGCGCCTCGCCGAGACGCTCCTCGCGGAGCGTCGGCGGCAGCATGCCCGACAGCGTGGCTTTGATGTCGTCCACGAGGTCGTAGATGATGCTGTAGTAGCGGATCTCGGTGCCGTCCCGCTCGGCGGCGTTGCGCGCTTCCTTGTGGGCGCGCACGTTGAAGCCGATCACCACCGCCTTCGAGGCGTTGGCGAGCGTGATGTCCGACTCGGTGATGCCGCCCACGCCCGAGAGCAGGATGCGCACGCCGACCTCGTCGTTGCCGAGCGCGGTGAGCGCGCCGTTGATGGCCTCGACCGAACCCTGCACGTCGCCCTTGATGACGATCGGCAGCTCCTTGCGGCCGGCGCCTTCCTTGGCCTCGCGCATCATGTCGACGAGCGAGCGGTTGGCGCCGCCGGTGCGGGCGTTCAGGCGCTCGCGCTTGATGCGGGCGCGGTACTCGGTGACCTCGCGGGCACGGGCCTCGTTCGGCACCACGATCACGCGGTCGCCGGCATCGGGCGTGCCGTTGAAGCCGAGCACCTCCACCGGCACCGACGGGCCGGCATAGGGGATGTGCTTGCCGGTGTCGTCGATGAGGGCGCGGATGCGGCCCCACTCGGCGCCGGCGACGATGATGTCGCCGGTGAACAGTGTGCCGCGCTGGACGAGGACCGTGGCGACGGGGCCGCGGCCGCGGTCGAGCTGAGCCTCGATCACGGTGCCCTCGCCGTCGCGCTTCTCGTTGGCGCGCAGGTTCATGATCTCGGCCTGGAGCTGCAGGCCCTCCAGCAGGCTCGGCAGACCGTCGCCGGTCTTGGCCGAGACCTCGAATTCCAGGGTCTCGCCGCCCATCGACTCGACCTGGATGTCGTGCTGCAGGAGCTCGGTGCGCACCCGCTGCGGGTTCGCGTCCGGCTTGTCGATCTTGTTGATGGCGATGATCATCGGGACGCCCGCCGCCTTGGCGTGCTGAATCGCCTCGACGGTCTGGGGCATCACGCCGTCATCGGCCGCCACCACGATCACGACGATGTCCGTCACCTTGGCGCCGCGGGCGCGCATCGAGGTGAAGGCCGCGTGGCCGGGGGTGTCGATGAAGGTGATGAGGTCGCCCGACGGCGCCGCCACCTGGTAGGCGCCGATATGCTGGGTGATGCCACCGGCCTCGCCCTCGACCACGTTCGCCGCGCGGATCGCGTCGAGCAGCGAGGTCTTGCCGTGATCGACGTGACCCATGATCGTGACGACCGGCGGACGCGGCTCCAGATCCTCCTCCAGATCCGGCTCGTCGGAGGTCAGACCCTCCTCGACGTCCGACTCCGCGACGCGGCGGACCGTGTGGCCCATCTCCTCGGCGATGAGCTGGGCGGTGTCCGAGTCGATCACGTCGGTGATCTTGTGGATCTGGCCCTGCTTCATCAGCAGACGGATGACGTCGACCGCACGCTCGGACATGCGGTTGGCGAGTTCTTGGATGGTGATCGTCTCGGGAATGGTCACGTCGCGGGCGATCTTCTCCTTGGGCTCCTCGTGCCGGTGGCCGCTCATGCGCTGCTGGCGGCGGCGGAAGGAGGCGACGGAGCGGGTGCGCTCTTCCTCGCCGGCGGTCGCGTTGGCGATGGTGAGACGGCCGCGGTTGCGGTCGCCGCCCGGCGACTTCGGCGTCTTGGGCGGCGTGATGATCTTGAGCGGCATGCCCGGGCGACGGATCACCCGCTTGGTGTCCGTTTCCTCATCGGCCGCGGCGGCGCCGGGACGGGCCGCGGGACGCGCGGCGGCGGTCGCACCCGCGGGGCGGGCGGCGGTCGTCGGGCTCGGCGCCTTCTCGGGCTCGGGTGCCGGCGTCGGACGCGCCATGAAGTTCAGGTCGCGCGGCTTCTTCACGTCCGCGGTGATGGTGCGGCGCGGCTCGGCCGGCGG
>NZ_BPRD01000371.1 GCF_022179745.1 Methylorubrum podarium | reverse complement strand
CGTCCCTCTGTGACGCAGCCTGCGTCACAGAGGGACGATGATCGCAGTGATCCCGTCCTGTACGTCGAGTTCAGGAAAGACGGCGGCTCCATCGATCCGGAGCCGTGGTGGGCGAGAAGTTCCAGCGAGAAGGTTCGCGGATAATGCGCAAAGTGTCCCTCGTGTTGCTCGGCGCGGCCCTCGGCATCGGCGCCTCGGCCCTGTCGACCCAGACCCAGCTCCTCTCCGGCACGAGCGCCATCGCGGCCTCGGCGGAAACCTACCGGCAGCTGAGTCTGTTCGGCGACGTGTTCGAGAAGGTGCGCACCGACTACGTCGAGAAGCCCGAGGAGTCGAAGCTGATCGAGGCGGCCGTCAACGGCATGCTGACCTCGCTCGACCCGCATTCGAGCTACATGGACGCCAAGGCGTTCCGCGACATGCAGACGACGACGAAGGGTGAGTTCGGCGGCCTCGGCATCGAGGTCACCATGGAGGACGGCCTGATCAAGGTGGTCTCGCCGATCGACGACACGCCCGCCTCCAAGGCCGGGCTGCTCGCCAACGACATCATCACCCAGATCGACGAGGATCAGGTCCAGGGCCTGACCCTGAACCAGGCCGTCGACAAGATGCGCGGGCCGGTCAACTCCACGGTGAAGCTCAAGATCACCCGCAAGGAGTCGAAGGATCCGATCGACGTCTCGCTGACCCGCGACATCATCAAGATCCGCCCCGTCCGCTCGAAGGTCGAGAGCAGCGATGTCGGCTACGTGCGCCTGACCCAGTTCAACGAGCAGACCTACGACGGCCTCAAGACCGCGATCGACAAGCTCCAGAGCGAGATCGGCAACGACAAGCTCAAGGGCTACGTGATCGACCTGCGCAACAATCCCGGCGGCCTGCTGGATCAGGCGGTGATGGTCTCCGACGCCTTCCTCGACCGCGGCGAGATCGTCTCGACCCGCGGCCGCAACCCGGACGAAACGCAGCGCTTCTCCGCCAAGGCCGGCGACCTGGCCAAGGGCAAGCCGATCGTCGTGCTGGTGAACGGCGGCGCGGCCTCCGCCTCGGAGATCGTGGCCGGCGCCCTCCAGGATCACAAGCGCGCGACGATCATGGGCACGCGCTCCTTCGGCAAGGGCTCGGTGCAGTCGATCATCCCGCTCGGCGGCCAGGGCGCCCTGCGGCTGACCACCGCGCGCTACTACACGCCGTCCGGCCGCTCGATCCAGGCCAAGGGCATCGAGCCGGATCAGGAGGTGCTGCAGGAGGTGCCCGACGATCTGAAGGGCAAGGACGAGACCAAGGGTGAGGCCGGCCTGAAGGGGCACCTCAAGCAGAAGGACACCGAGGAGCGCGGCGGGTCCTCGGCCTACATCCCGCCGGACCCGGCCAAGGACAAGCAGCTCATCGCCGCAGTCGACTTCCTGCACGGCATCCAGAAGGGTGCGGCCAACGTCACGAAGCCGGCCACGCAGAACTGATCGCGCGATCCGCGGCGGCCAACCGCCGCCGGGTTAGCGAAAGATTAACCATGACGGCCCGCAATACCGGTTCAGACCGGGATTGCGGGCCGTTTCTCGTTGAAGGCCGCGCCCGGTCGTCCGAACATGCGCCAACAGGGCGGGACGGCGGGTGAGCGACGCGGCCGACGACATCCTGACGAAGCCCCTCGGGGTGGCGGACAAGGCGGCCCGCCCGCGATTCGCCCTGCGCTCCTCCGCGGGCGCGGCGGCCGGCATCGGC
>NZ_BPRD01000370.1 GCF_022179745.1 Methylorubrum podarium | reverse complement strand
GCCTCCAGCGCCTCGGCGAGGTCGCGGAGGCGCTCGCCCGTGTCGCGGTGGTCCGCGCCGCCGCCGGCGGACGGCGCCGGGCCGAGGCTCTCGGCCAGGTCCTGCCGTCGCAACGGGGCGGCGGAGGGGTGCCGGGCGGCGGCCTCGATGGCGGCGATGAGGTGGAGGCCCTGGCAGAGGAGCCGGGACGTGAGGGTGCCCACGACGAGGCCGGCGGCGTCGGACGGGCCGAGGCGCGGCAGCGCGACCGGCAAGGCCCGGATCGCATCGGCCGCGTCGGGAGCGCCGGTTCGGACCGCCGCGCGCATCGAGCGCTCGAAGCGCGCCACGGCGGGCTCGCCGCCGGAGCGGCCGCAGCCGAGCAGCCAGACCGGGGCCGGGGGCCCGGCCTGAACGGGGGGCACGAGGCGCGGGTCGCCCAGCACGGCGGCCGCGAAGTGTTCGTCGAGCGGCGTGGGGCCGACCGGCAGAACGGCCGCGTCGAGATGCGCGCGCAGGGACGGCGCGGCGAGGCACTCGGCGGGCAGGTCGAGGATCAGCCAGCCTTCGCGGTCCCGGGCCGTCGCGGCCTCGCAGGCGGCCTGCACCGCCGCCTCGGCCGAGGCGGCCTGAAGCTCGACAACGCGGACGGCGTCCGGCAACCTCGTGCCGCGAGGCAGCCGCGGCTCGGCCGGCCGGGTGATCCGCGCCAGCGTCGCCGGCCGCCCGGCGGCGGCGGCGAGCGTCGCCACGAGGACAGCATGGGCACTCACGGAACGTCCGTCGGCACCGAAGAACGCAGCGATCATGGCAGACCCCCAGCATGCACGCCCGAAGCCGTCCGCGGACACCAAGTCCACCGACAGCCACGAAACCGTCTCGTCTGAAATCGAATGGAATTATATCATTGGTATAAAGCTTTTTCAATGCGGAGAGCCGTACCATGACCTGCTGCTGTTCCCGAAGGTTAATGCTTATCCACCGGAAAAACCGGTGCCGGGGTACCTGTGCCAAGCGGCGCGCGCCCTCCTCGGGCTCTCGCAATCCGATCTGCGCGAGCTGTCGATGGTGTCGAAGAAGAGCATCAACGATTACGAGAACGCGTTCTCCGACCTCAGCGAGGGATTGGCCCTGCGGCTCCGGCAGGCCCTGGAAGGGCAGGGCGCCCGCTTCGTGCACGGGGACGGGGCCACGGGCGTCGTGACGGGGATGGCGCGGTCCGAGCTCGACCGAAGGTCGCGCTCGCCCCGCAAGAACGAGGCGCCCTCCGACCGCCCGTGAGGCCCCGGGGCCGGGCCGCCTCCGCCC
>NZ_BPRD01000369.1 GCF_022179745.1 Methylorubrum podarium | reverse complement strand
ATCGCTTCGGCTCCGCCTCGCGATGACGGAAGTGGGCAAAGTGCGAAGCGATCGACCGAAAACGGGACGAAGCGGCGACCGAGAGCGGCAAGGGGCCGCCTCGTCCGCGCTCACGTGCCGAACCGCTCGGTTCATGCCCGCGAAGCCAAGGACACCGCTCCGCTGCCGTGCCGCTCGATCCGGCCATCGAGTTCGAGTTCCAGCAGCGTCGTCTGCACGATCCGAACCGGCAGGCCGGACGAGCGGGCGAGTTCGTCGGTTCCGACCGGGGTGGGGCTGAGGCAGGCGATCAGCCGGGCGCGGTCGTCCCAGGGCTCGGCCCGGGGCTCGCGGAAACAGCCGTCCGCCTCCAGCGCGTCGGGAGATGGCAGCACGGCGGTCGCCGGGGCGCCGTCGAGATCGATCTCGTCCCAGTAATCGGGCGTCGCCGACGTCTCCGGGCGATCGTTCAGGCCGTCCGCGTCCGGCGCGCCCCCGTCGATCAGGGGGGCGAGGACGGACAGGACGTGTTCGACCTCCGAGACGAGCGTCGCCCCCTGACGGATCAGGTCGTTGGTGCCCTCCGCCCGCGGGTCGAGCGGCGAGCCGGGAACGGCGAAGACCTCGCGGCCCTGCTCCAGCGCGAAGCGGGCGGTGATGAGCGAGCCCGAGCGGCGGGCGGCCTCCACGACCACGGTGCCGAGGCTGAGGCCCGAGATGATGCGGTTGCGGCGGGGGAAGTCGCGCCCGCGCGGCACCCAGCCTATCGGCATCTCGGCGACCACCGCCCCGCCCGCGCCGACGATCTCGTCCACGAGGCCGGCATGCTCGTCCGGATAGATCCGGTCCTGGCCGCCGGCGAGGACCGCCACGGTGCCGGTCGCGAGGCTGGCCCGGTGGGCGCGGGCATCGATGCCACGGGCCAGCCCCGAGACCACGACGAGACCGGCCTCGCCGACGCCGCGGGCGAGCCGCTCGGTGAAGGCGAGGCCGGCGGTCGAGGCGTTGCGCGAACCGACCATCGCCACCGACGCCTTCAGGAGCACGGCGGGATCGCCGCGGACCGCGATGAGCGGCGGTGCGGTCTCGGTGGCGTGCAGCGCCTTCGGGTAGGCTGCCTCCCCCATGGCGAGGAAGCGCACGCCGAGGCGCGCGGCCGCCGCCATCTCGCGCTCGGCCTCCGCCTTCGAGGGCGGCACGGCGCGCTTGCCCGCGCGCTTGGTCAGGTCCGGCAGGGCATCGAGGGCGGCGGACGCGCTGCCGAAGCGGTTGATCAGGCCGCGGAAGGTGCGCGGGCCGACGCCGTCGGTGCGGATCAGCCGAAGCCAGTCGAGGCGCTGCGCGTCGGTGAGCTGCATCGGTCCCCCTCCTGTCGGGAGGGGCCGTCCTCAGCCCTTCTGCCCGATCCGGCCCTCGGTGCCGGCGGCGAGTCGGCGGATGTTGGGCGCGTGCTTCCACCATAGCAGCGCCGCGAGCACGAGGAAGAGCGCTGCAACCGCTCCGTGTCCGAGCGCCCACAGCACGAGGGGCGTCGCGGCCGAGGCGGCGAGCGCCGCGAGCGAGGAGTATTTCAGGGTGAAGGCCAGCCCGAGCCAGATCGCGGCGAAGGCGAGCAGCGTCAGCGGGCTCAAGGCCAGCAGCACGCCGATGAAGGTCGCCACGCCCTTGCCGCCCTTGAAGCCGAGCCAGACCGGGAAGAGGTGGCCGAGGAAGGCACCGAGCCCGGCGGCGAGCGCCGGCCCCTCTCCCCAGTGGGCCGCGACGAGCACCGGGAGCGTCCCCTTGAGCGCGTCGCACAGGAGCGTCGCGGCGGCGAGCCCCTTGCGGCCGGTGCGCAGCACGTTGGTCGCGCCGATATTGCCCGATCCGATCGCCCGCACGTCGCCGAGGCCCGCGAACTTCGTGAGGATCAGCCCGAAGGGGATCGCGCCGCAGGCATAGCCCAGCACAAGGGCGGCGATGAGGGCCGGCCAGCCGGCCGCGAGGAGCGTGGTCATGCGGCGGCGGCCGAGAGGTCGGAGCGGTGGACGATCCGGCCGCCGACGAGCGTCAGCACCGCCGCGCCCTGGAGCCGCGCCTCGTCGAAGGGCGAATTCTTGGAGCGGGACTTCAGCTGACGCTTGTCGAGGACGTAGGGCAGATCGGGATCGATCAGCACGAGGTCGGCGGGGGCGCCCTTTTCGAGACGGCCCGCCTCGCGGCCGAGCAGCCGAGCCGGGTTGCCCGACAGCGCCGTGAGCAGCGTCTTCAGCGTCACGTCGCCGGTATGGAGCAGGCGAAGGCTCGCGCCGAGCAGGGTCTCGATGCCGAGCGCGCCGTCGGCGGCCTCGGCGAACGGCAGGCGCTTGGTCTCGACGTCCTGCGGGTTGTGATCGGAGACGATGACGTCGATCACGCCCTCGTTGAGCGCGGCGATCACCGCCTGCCGGTCGTCCTCGCGGCGCAGCGGCGGCGAGAGCTTGCAGAAGGTGCGGTAGTGGCCGATGTCGCCCTCGTTGAGGACGAGGTTGTTGACCGAGACGCCACAGGTGACCGGCAGGCCCGCCGCCTTCGCCCGCCGCACGATCTCGACCGAGTCGGCGCAGGAGATCATCGCCGCGTGGTAGCGCCCGCCGGTGAGGCGCACGAGGCGGATGTCGCGCTCCAGCATCACCGTCTCGGCCTCGCGCGGGATGCCGAGCAGGCCGAGGCGGGAGGCCATCTCGCCCTCGTTCATCACGCCCTCGCCGACCAGGTCCGGCTCCTCGACATGCTGCATCAGCAGCGCGCCGAAATCGCGGGCATAGGTGAGCGCGCGGCGCATCACCTGCGCGTTGGTGACGGCCTTGAGCCCGTCGGTGAAGGCCACCGCCCCGGCTTCCGCCAGCAGGCCGAACTCAGTCATCTCGCGGCCCGCCAGCCCCTTGGTGATGGCGGCGGCCGGCAGCACGTTGACGCTCGCGGTGTCGCGGGCGCGGCGCAGCACGAAATCGACGATGGCCGGCCCGTCGATGACGGGGTTGGTGTCGGGCATGCAGACCAGGGTCGTCACGCCGCCCGCGGCGGCGGCGGCGCTCGCCGAGGCCAGGGTCTCGCGGTGCTCGGCGCCCGGCTCGCCGACGAAGGCGCGCAGGTCGATCAGGCCGGGGGCGAGGGTGAGCCCGCCGCAGTCAATTTTTTGGGCATTCTCGGGCGCACCGGGCGCGGCACCGAAGGCGACATCGGCGATGCGGCCGTCGCGCACGAGCACGGCGCCGGGCCCCTCGCGGCCGGTCGCCGGATCGAGGAGATGGGCGTTGGAGAGGAGGAGCGGAGGGGCGGTCATCGGGACTGACAAATTCTCCGCGAATCGCGACCGGACCGGTCGATCGAGGTCATGCCCGCCGACGGGAGAGCTTCGTGACCATCCAACCGAACCACGCGAAGACCGCGAGTTGGAGGATGGCTGTGAGTGAGGCAACAACCTCACCGCTCAAGCCGGCGACGAGACCGAGGATAAAGATCGCCAGAAAGGGGACGAAGAACGTCACCACCGCTCGAACGCCGAGGGTCCAGAGACCGGGCACGTCGGTAAACCAATGTTCCAACCAGAACCAGAGGCCGAGCATCGGACGCTCTCCCGTTCGTGCGCGGACGGCTTAACCGGCCGCCTTCTCGATGAGGGCCTCGCGGATGAAGCGCTGACGGGAGAGGCCCCGACGCTGGGCCGCCGCGTCGATGGCGCTGAGAGCCCGCTCGTCGAGAAGAGCGTCTTCGTCAACGGAGACGACGACGGCGGCATGCCCCGCCGCCAAGGCCTCGGCGATCTCCGGATCTTCACGCAGGACATCGAGGCTGCGTACGGGCGGCGGTGTCAGGCCGTCCTCGGCCAAGCATTCGAGGTAGAGCCGCAAGACTTCCGGTGCCTGACGGAGTGCGGCCTCGGCCGTGTCGGCCGCCGTCGTGCACCCGATCAGATCCGGGAACCATACACCCCACAGGGTGCCCGGCTCCTTCTCCAAGATGCCGATATAGTGAATCATCGTTGAGATCCCTCAGCAAATCCAGCCGGCGGCACGCGCGATGCTGCGGGCCGTGCCGAGCGGCAGGTCGCCGCGTCCGCGCGAGATTGGGATATG
Source organism: Methylorubrum podarium (assembly GCF_022179745.1). Lineage (GTDB taxonomy): Bacteria > Pseudomonadota > Alphaproteobacteria > Rhizobiales > Beijerinckiaceae > Methylobacterium > Methylobacterium podarium. Next base: position 6,895 of record NZ_BPRD01000369.1, on the reverse strand, counting down.
CTGGGGTTTGTCGGGATGCTTGTAGACATCGTGATTGCCGCCCCGCGACTTGATCAGCCGCCAACCCTCGTGCTCCAGCCGACGGCGGATCTCCAAGATATCAAGCTCGAAGTCGCGGGGCGGCATGTCAAGCGCTGAGCCTCACCCGTTCGGCAGGTGGGTCGCCAGGGCTTCCAGCACGGCCATGCGCACGGCGACGCCCATCTCGACCTGCTCGCGGATCAGCGACTGCGCCCCGTCGGCGATGTCGGAGGCGATCTCGACGCCGCGGTTCATGGGACCCGGATGCATCACCAGCGCGTCGGGCTTGGCCAGCGCCAGCTTGTCGCCGTCGAGGCCGTAATAGCGAAAGTACTCCTTCACCGAGGGGACGAAGGAACCGTTCATGCGCTCGCGCTGGAGGCGCAGCATCATCACGATGTCGCAGCCCTTGAGCCCCGCGCGCATGTCGGTGAAGACCTCGACGCCGAAGCGCTCGATGCCGGTGGGGAGCAGCGTCGACGGGCCGATCACCCGCACCCGGGCGCCGAGCGCCTGAAGCAGGATGATGTTCGAGCGCGCCACCCGCGAGTGCAGGACGTCGCCGCAGATCGCGACCTGCAGCCCCTCGATGCCGCCCTTGTTGCGGCGGATGGTCAGCGCGTCGAGAAGGGCCTGAGTCGGATGCTCGTGGGCGCCGTCGCCCGCGTTCACCACCGCGCAATCGACCTTGCGGGCCAGGAGATGCACCGCGCCCGCGGAGTGGTGGCGCACCACGATGATGTCGGGCCGCATGGCGTTGAGGGTCGCGGCGGTGTCGATCAGCGTCTCGCCCTTCTTCACCGAGGACGAGGCCACCGACATGTTCATCACGTCGGCGCCGAGCCGCTTGCCCGCGAGTTCGAACGAGGATTGCGTCCGGGTCGAGGGCTCGAAGAACAGGTTGATCTGGGTGCGGCCCCGCAAGGTGGTGCGCTTCTTCTCGACCTGCCGCGACAGGGCGACCGCGGCGTCGGCGCGCTCCAGGAGCGACTCGATGTCCGGACGGCTCAGGCCCTCGATGCCGAGCAGGTGCCGGTGCGGGAAGGCGGGTGCGGTCTGAGCGGTCATGCGGCGATCATAGCGTCGGTCGAGGGCTATAGGTGGCCGGAACGAGCCCGGCAAGCCGCGGGCGCGATCGATCCCGATGGCAGGCGTGAGCGCGAGGGAGATCCCTCTCCTCCTGTCACGGCGAAGAGATTTTCTTCGTTATCGCGAGCCCGTGATCGAGAAAAATTTGAACGAACCGGCTTCGCTTCCGTTCTTCCAACATCCGTTGGGTTTCGAGCATGTCGAAGACCGTTGTCCGCCTTCGTTTGCTCGCCTGGAAACGAAAGGAAGCCCATGAATACGCGACTTCTCCTGACTGCCGGCGCGCTCTCGCTCGGTCTCGTCTTCTCGTCGGGCGCCTATGCGCAGGGCATGCAGCGGGGCGGCATGGAGCCTGGCATGGGCGGACAACCGGGTGGCCAGATGGGCGGCCAAATGCAGCAGGGTGCGATGGGCGACGACATGGGCCAGGAGCAGCGCCCGATGAAGCGCAGCTCCAAGAAGATGAAAAAGCCCATGAAGAGCAAGAAGATGATGCGCTCGAAGCGCATGAATTCCGGCTCCGGCATGGAGTCCGGCGCGGGCGGCATGTGACCGGCCTGTAACCCCACTGTGACCGGCTCGCCATCTAGGCGAGCCTCGGCCCGCCCGGTTAGACCGGGCGGGCCTTTTTTCGTCTCGACCGAAGGCTTTCCGGGCCGACCGCCCCTGATCCGGCCCCAGGGCCCGGATCGCGGCGGGAGGGCTTCAGCAGGGAACGACGTGCCGTGGCCGCAGGATCGACGCTCTCGGGGCCGGACATCGTGGAGACGGTCCGGCGCCGCTGGATGTTCCGCCACCCGCTGGTGATCCGGCTGGCGCACTGGATCAACGTGGTCTGCCTCGCCATCCTGCTGATGAGCGGCCTGCAGATCTTCAACGCCCATCCGGCGCTCTACTGGGGCTCGGCCTCGACCTTCGACAAGCCGTTCGTCGCCATCACCGACGACCAGCGCGACGACGGCACGCCCCGCGGCGTCGTGTATGTCGCCGGCCACCGCTTCGACACCACCGGCGTGCTCGGCCTGTCGAACCTCAACGGCCAGCAGGCGGGCCGGGCCTTCCCGTCCTGGGCGACCCTGCCGGCGCATCAGGATCTCGCCACGGGCCGGCGCTGGCACTTCCTGTTCGCCTGGGCCTTCGTCATCAACGGGCTGATCTACCTGATCTACGGCATCGGCACCGGCCAGCTGCGCCGCCGCCTCATCCCCGACGGCGACCAGATGCGCGGCTTCGGTTCCTCGATCCGCGAGCACCTGACCCTGCATTTCCCGGAGGGCGACGAGGCCAAGCGCTACAACGTGCTGCAGAAGCTCACCTACCTCGTCGTGGTGGCGGTGCTGCTGCCGCTGATGCTGCTCACCGGCCTGTCGATGTCGCCGGGCGTCAACGCGGTGGTGCCGCTGCCCGACCTGTTCGGCGGCCGGCAATCGGCCCGCACGGTCCACTTCATCGTCACGAACCTGCTGGTGCTGTTCGTGATCGTCCACGTCCTGCTGGTTCTGCTCTCCGGCGTCTGGAACAACATGCGCAGCATGATCACCGGCTGGTTCGTGATCGAGCGCCAAAAGCTTCCCGCCGGTCCGGGAGAGGTTCGATGAGACCCCGCCTACAGATCCCTCGCCCCCATCGCCGGGGCTTCCTCACGGCGGCCGCCGGACTCCTCGGCGTCTCGGCGCTGGGCGGCTGCGACCGCTTCGCCGCGAGCCCCACCGGCCAGCGCACGCTGAAGCTCGGCGAGGACGCCAACATGTTCGTGCAGCGCCTGCTGCTGACACCCGCCTCGCTGGCCAAGGAATTTCCGGATTCGGAGATCTCGCCCTGGTTCAAGCCGAACGGCACGATCGATCCGCCGGACCGGGCCTACAAGGCACTGGCGGCCAAGCGCTTCGAGGGGTTCACGCTGCGCGTCGACGGCCTCGTCGAGCGGCCGCAGAGCTTGAGCCTCGCCGACCTGCGGGCGCTGCCGGCCCGCACCCAGACGACCCGGCACGACTGCGTGGAGGGCTGGAGCGCCATCGGAAAGTGGACCGGGGTGCCGCTCTCGGAACTGCTGCAGCGCGCCGGCCTGAAGCCGAATGCCCGCTACGTCGTGTTCCACTGCGCCGACACGATGGAATACGCGGAAGGCGGCGGAGAGGATGAGGCGGAGCCGGACAAGACCGCCAATCCCGGCATGCAGTCGCGGCCGGAGGGCGCCGAGAACCAGGCGAGCGATTCGCAGGCCGCCGGGGCGGAGGCGCCGGCCGCCGAGGGTGACGAGAGTCAAGGTACGCCGATCCGCTACTACGAGAGCATCGACCTCACCGACGCCTACCACCCGCAGACGATCCTGGCCTACGACCTCAACGGCGCGGCGCTGCCGGTCTCGAACGGCGCGCCCCTGCGCCTTCGGGTTGAGCGCCAGCTCGGGTACAAGCAGGCGAAATATATCATGCGGATCGAGGTGACCGAGGGCCTGAAGGGCATCGGCGAGGGCGGGGGCGGCTACTGGGAAGACCGCGGCTACGAGTGGTACGCGGGGATCTGAGGCCGCGCCCGGCGCCTTCATCCGATTTGACAACGCCGCGCGGCTCACCCACTTCTGCGCGGCGCGAGGTCCGGCCCCCGACCGGTACGCTATCCGCGCCATCCCCAAAACCGTACCCGCGGTGAGGCTCTGGCGAGAGGCAGAGGTTCATGAAAGTCGTCGTCGTCGAGTCGCCGGCCAAGGCCAAGACGATCAACAAATACCTGGGGCGCGATTACGAGGTTCTGGCCTCCTTCGGCCATATCCGCGACCTGCCGGCCAAGGACGGCTCGGTCGATCCGGAGGCCGACTTCGCCATGGTCTGGGAGTTGGAGGATCGCGGGTCGAAGCGCGTGTCCGAGATCGCGCGCGCCGTGAAGGGCGCCGAGAAGCTCATCCTCGCCACCGACCCGGATCGCGAGGGCGAGGCGATCTCCTGGCACGTGATCGAGGCGCTCTCCGCCCGCAAGGCGCTGAAGGGCATCCCGGTCGAGCGGGTGACCTTCAACGCCATCACCAAGGCCTCCGTCGATGCGGCGATGCGCAAGCCCCGCGAGATCGACCAGGCGCTGGTCGATGCCTATCTCGCGCGCCGGGCGCTGGATTACCTCGTCGGCTTCAACCTCTCGCCGGTGCTCTGGCGCAAGCTGCCCGGCGCCAAATCCGCCGGCCGGGTGCAGTCGGTGGCGCTCCGCCTCGTGGTCGAGCGCGAGATGGAGATCGAGCGCTTCCGCCCCCGCGAGTACTGGTCGATCGTGGCGACGCTCGCGACCGAGACCGGCGGCGTGTTCGAGGCCCGGCTCGTCGGCGCCGACGGCAAGCGCATCCAGCGCCTCGACGTCGGCAACGCCGAGGAGGCGGCGGCCTTCAAGCGCGACCTCGAACTCGCGACCTTCCAGGTGGCGAGCGTCGAGGCCAAGCCCGCCAAGCGCCACCCGCAGCCGCCCTTCACCACCTCGACCCTGCAGCAGGAAGCCTCGCGCAAGCTCGGGATGGCGCCGGCGCAGACCATGCGGGTCGCCCAGAGGCTCTACGAGGGCGTCGATGTCGGCGGCGAGACCGTCGGCATCATCACCTACATGCGGACCGACGGCGTCGACATGGCGCCCGAGGCGATCCAGGACGCCCGCCGGGTGATCGGCCGCGAGTTCGGCGACGACTACGTGCCGAACGCGCCGCGGAAGTACTCGGTGAAGGCCAAGAACGCGCAGGAAGCGCACGAGGCCGTGCGCCCGACCGACATGAGCCGCCTGCCCAAGCAGGTCGCCCGCTACCTCGAACCCGAGCAGGCCCGGCTCTACGACCTGATCTGGACCCGCACGATCGCGAGCCAGATGGAATCGGCCGAGCTGGAGCGCACCACCGTCGACGTCACCGCGAGCGTCGGCCCGCGCCGGATCGACCTGCGCGCGACGGGTCAGGTCGTGAAGTTCGACGGCTTCCTCGCCCTCTACCAGGAGGGCAAGGACGACGAGGAGGACGAGGATTCCAAGCGCCTGCCGGCGATGAAGGCGGGCGATCCGCTGAAGCGCGAGCGCGTCAGTTCGACCCAGCACTTCACCGAGCCGCCGCCGCGCTACTCCGAGGCGAGCCTCGTCAAGCGGATGGAGGAGCTCGGCATCGGCCGGCCCTCGACCTACGCCGCGATCCTGCAGACCCTGCGCGACCGCGAATACGTCAAGATCGAGAAGAAGCGGCTGATGCCCGAGGACAAGGGCCGGCTCGTCACCGGCTTCCTCGAGAGCTTCTTCAAGCGCTACGTCGAGTACGATTTCACCGCGAGCCTGGAGGAGCAGCTCGACCGCGTCTCCAACGCCGAGATCGACTGGCGAGCCGTGCTCCGCGACTTCTGGCGCGACTTCTCCGCGGCCATCGGCGGCACCAAGGAGCTGCGCGTCGCCGAGGTGCTGGAGGCGCTCAACGGCCTGCTCGGGCCGCACATCTTCCCCGAGAAGGCGGATGGCGGCGATCCGCGCGCCTGCCCGACCTGCGGCTCGGGCCAGCTCTCGCTCAAGCTCGGCAAGTTCGGCGCCTTCATCGGCTGCTCGAACTACCCCGAGTGCAAGTACACCCGCCAGCTCTCGGCCTCCGGCGTCGAGGGCGAGGGGGACGGGTCGTCCGCCGAGGGCGGCCAGCCCGGCGTGCGGGTGCTCGGCGACGATCCGGCCACCGGCCTGCCCGTCACCCTGCGCGACGGGCGCTTCGGGCCGTTCGTGCAGCTCGGCGAGGCGAGTGCCGAGAAGGGGGCGGAGAAGCCGAAGCGCTCCTCGCTCCCGAAGGGCCTGAGCCCCGGCGGCGTGACCCTGGAGATCGCGCTGCGCCTGCTGTCGCTGCCGCGTGAGGTGGCGCGGCATCCGGAGACCGGCGAGCCGATCCTGGCCAATCTCGGCCGCTTCGGCCCCTACGTGCAGCACGGGAAGACCTACGCCAACCTCGGCAAGGACGACGATGTGCTGGAGATCGGCGCCAACCGCGCCATCGACCTCATCGTCGCCAAGGAGCAGGGCGGCGGGCGCGGGCGTCCCTCCTCCGATCCCGGCCGCGCCGTCGGCCAGCACCCGGACGGGGCCGCGCTCGTGGTCAAGGCGGGCAAGTACGGTCCCTATGTCAGCGACGGCTCGGTCAACGCGACGCTGCCGAAGACGATGGCCGCCGAGAGCCTGACGCTGGAGCAGGCGATCGACCTCATCAACGCCAAGCGCGCCTCGGGCGGCGGCAAGAAGCCGGTCCGCAAGACGGCGGCCCGCGCCCGCACGACGACGAAGGCGGACGGGGCGGAGGGCAAGAAGCAGGCCGCGCGCAAGACGACGAAGGCCGCGGCCAAGCCGGCAGCGAAGAAGGCTCCGGCGAAGACGAAGGCGAGCTGAGGCGCATTTGGAAAAACCCTCCCCCCTCTGCGGGGGAGGGTGCCTCGCGGATGCGAGGCGGAGAGGGGAAACCCCGGTCCTCGATGGCCGCGCCGATCGCGTCCATCACCGCACCGAGATTGCTGAGAACCAGATCCGTCGAGAAGCGCAGGACGAGGAAGCCCTGGGCGGTCAGCCAAGTATCGCGGGCTTCGTCGCGCCGCCGGCGGTCGTCCGTCTCATGCACCGGACCGTCGATCTCCACGACCAGCTTGGCCGATGCACAAAAGAAGTCGGCGATGAACAGCGCGATCGGCACCTGACGCTTGAACTTGGCACCGCGAAACCGGCCGCCGCGCACCTGCTCCCAGAACAGGGCCTCGGCGCGCGGCATGTCGCGGCGCTGCGCGCGGGCGAAGCGGCGCAGGCGGCG
>NZ_BPRD01000368.1 GCF_022179745.1 Methylorubrum podarium | reverse complement strand
GTCCCGGCTCACGCCGACGAGGTAGCGGGCACCGTAGGCGATCTGCGAATCGGCCAGGGAGAGCATCACGCCGAGATCCTCGGCGCTCGCGTCCGGGCCGCAGAAGCGCAGGGCGAAGCCGCAGGTGTTGATCGCCCGCTCGATGCGCCGGCCCATATCGGCGAAGCGCCAGCCGGCGGCGTGGCCCATATTCTCGTGCAGCAGGCCGGAGAGCGCGGCGAGGTGGCCGAGCGCCCGCTCGGCCTTGCCGAAGAGCTGGGCCTCGGTCGGCGTCCAGCCCTCGGCATAGACCAGGGTGTCGCGCAGGTCGGCCAGCGCCCGCCAGGATTCCGCCGGCAGCCGCTCGCGCAGGGACGCGGCGATGCGCCGGGCTTCCATTACGTGGGCGAGGCCCGAGCCGAAGACCGTCTTGCCCGACAGCGCTTCCTGGGCGAGCGCCGCCGGGGCGAGGTCGGCCGCGCTCACCGAGTCCCACTCCTTCAGCAGCGCGCGGATGGCGCGCGCCGTCGGCGCCCCCTCCTCGCCGCAGGCGTCGGCGGCGACCGCCTCGGTGAACACGCCGAGATGGGCCTGGACGAGGCGGATCACCGCCTCCGCCCGCTCCAGGTAGCGCCCGAACCAGAACAGGTTGTCGGCCGCCCGCGACGGCAGGTGGCCGGCGATGCGGCGGATGCGCGGGGCGCTGGTGTGCAGGAGGGTCGGCGTGTCGACCGGCGTGTCGGACAGGACCCAGACATCCGCCGAGCGGATGCCGGCGCGCATCTCGGTCGGGTCGGCGCCGTCGCGCTCGGCGACGCGGCAGAAGGCGCTCGGCAGCACCCGCCAGCCCTCCGGCGTGGCGGCGGCGAAGACGCGCATGACGAAGGGCCGGGGCACCAGGCGCCCGTCCTGCCAAGCGGGCATGGTCGAGAGCGGCGCGGGCTCCTGCGCCACCCAGTCGAACGGGCGCTCGCGCAAGGAGGCCACGGCGCGGGCGCGGGCGGCGTCGAGGACGGGGCCGGCGAGCATCGCGTCGCGCTCGGGGCCGCGCAGAGGGGTCGCCGCGGGGCGCAGCGTCAGGCGGTCGAGATTGGCGAGCGCGTGGGCCAGACCCTCGGGATCGCCGCACCACCACGTCCGGGGGCCGGCGAGCCGCAGCTCCTCGCCGGTGAGGCGCCGGGCGATGGCCGGCAGGTAGGGCCCGAGCGCGGCCGATTCGAGCACGCCGGAACCCGGCATGTTGCCGATCACCGTCCCGCCCCGACGCAGCACCTGGAGGATGCCGGGCACGCCGAGGCGCGAATCCGAGCGCAGCTCCATCGGGTCGAGGTAGTCGGCATCGATCCGCCGCCACACCGCGTCGGTGCGCTTGAGCCCGGCGATGGTGCGCACGTGCAGGAGCCCGTCGCGCACCACGAGGTCGTCGCCCTCGACCAGGAGGAAGCCGAGATAGCGGGCGAGCGCGGCCTGCTCGACATAGGTGCTGCTGTAGGGGCCCGACGTGAGCAGGCAGATGCGCGGGTCGCTGCGCTCGCACGACGCGGCGAGGCCGGCGCGGAAGGCCTGGAAGAAGCCGGGCAGGCGCTCGACGTGGAGGTCGGCGAACAGGTCCGGGAAGGCGCGGGCGAGCACCATCCGGTTCTCCAGCGCGTAGCCGAGGCCGGAGGGCGCCTGCGTGCGGTCGGCCAGGACCTGCCAGCGCCCGTCCGGCCCGCGGCCGACATCCGCGGCATAGATCGGCAGCCAGCGCCCGCCGGGAGGCGCGATGCCGTGGACGGGCCGCAGGAATTCGGGATGCCCGGCCACCACCCCCGCGGGCAGAAAGCCTTCCGCGACGAGCCGGCCGGCGCCGTAGATGTCGGCGACGATGCGCTCCATCAGGCCGGCGCGCTGGACGATGCCGGCCGACAGCTCCGCCCAGTCGGCGGCGTCGATGACGAGGGGCAGCGATCCGAGCGGCCAGGGATGCTCGCGCCCGTCGCCGTAGACCCGGTAGGAGATGCCCGCGTCGCGGATATGCCGCTCGGCGGAGAGGAAGCGGGCGGCGACCTCCCGGTCGTCGAGCCGGGCGAGGCGTTCGAGGAAGCGCGGCCAGCCGCCGCGCAGAGTCCCGTCCGCATCCATCAGCGCGTCGGCGAGGCCGGGCCGGGGCGCGTACGCTTCCGTCCAGCGGCGCATGCGCGCGGCCGGATCCTCGGCCGCCGCGTCAGGGTCGGGCCGGGCGGGCCCGTCCGCGAGGGCGGCCGAAGCGGTCATCGCGGGGCGGGCGTGCGCAGGTCGAGGGTCAGCGGGAAGTCGCCGGTGCGCTCCTCGGCCGGCATCGCGACGCGGCCGGGGGTGTGGCCCATGGCCTCGAACCGGGCGAGGCGGCGCCCCTCCGCCTCGTAGGCGTTGACCGGGAAGCTCTCGTAATTGCGGCCGCCCGGATGGCTCACATGGTAGCGGCAGCCGCCGAGCGAGCGGCCGCTCCAGGCATCCAGGATGTCGAAGGTGAGCGGCCCGTGCGGCGGGATCGTCGGGTGCAGCGAGGAGGCGGGCTGCCACGCCTTGAAGCGCAGGCCCGCGACCGCCTCGCCGCTGGCGCCGGTCGCGGTCATCGGCAGGCGCCGGCCGTTGCAGGCGATCACGTGCCGGCCGGGTACATAGCCCTCGACCTTCACCTGAAGCCGCTCGACGGATGCGTCCACGAAGCGCACGGTTCCCCCGGCGGTCCCTTCTTCGCCCAGCACGTGCCAGGGCTCCAGCGCCTGGCGCAGTTCGAGGCTCACGCCGCCCTGCTCCACCCGGCCGAAGACGGGGAAGCGGAACGCGGCCTGCGCCGCGAAAGCCTGAGGGTCGAAGTCGTAGCCGCCGGCGCGCAGGTCTTCCAGCACGGAGAGGAAGTCGGCCCAGAGGAAATGCGGCAGCATGAAGCGATCGTGCAGGGCCGTGCCCCAGCGGACACAGCCGCCCGTCTGCGGCTCGCGCCAGAGCCACGCGACGATGGCGCGCAAGAGCACCTGCTGCGCGAGGCTCATGCGCGCGTCCGGCGGCATCTCGAAGGAGCGGAATTCGAGGAGGCCGAGGCGCCCCGTCGGCCCGTCCGGCGAGAACAGCTTGTCGATGCAGATCTCGGCCCGGTGGGTGTTGCCGGTCACGTCGGCGAGGATGTTGCGGAACAGCCGGTCGACCAACCAGTGCGGGATGTTGGCCTCGTCCGGCCCCGGCACCTGGGCGAGCGCGATCTCCAGTTCGTAGAGCCCGTCGTGGCGCGCCTCGTCCATGCGCGGCGCCTGGCTCGTCGGGCCGACATAGAGGCCGGCGAACAGGTAGGACAGGCAGGGATGCCGCTGCCAGAACAGCACGAGGCTCTTCAGCAGGTCCGGCCGGCGCAGGAACGGCGAGTCGGCGGGGCTCGCGCCGCCGAGCACGACGTGGTTGCCGCCCCCCGTGCCGGTATGGCGCCCGTCGATCATGAACTTCTCGGCGCAGAGGCGGGTCTGCCGCGCCTCCTCGTAGAGGCCGGTGGTGATGTCCACCGCCTCGCGCCAAGAGGCGGCGGGGTGGACGTTGACCTCGATCACGCCGGGATCGGGCGTGACCTTGATGACCGAGAGGCGCGGATCGTAGGGCGGCTCGTAGCCCTCGATATGGATCGGCTGGCCGACGGCTTCCGCGGCACGCTCCAGATGCCTGACGAGGTCGAGATACTCGTCCGCCCGCTCCAGCGGCGGCATGAACACGCAGAGCACGCCGTCGCGGGGCTCGACCGCGAGCGCGGTGCGCACCGCCACGCCCTCCAGGCCGGCCCCGTTGTCACGGTCCGATCCCTTGGGCAGCGGCGCGTCCTTGGGTCCGCCGGGCTCGGCGGGCAGGTCGCCGCGGGCCTCCATCGGATCCTGCGGGTGGTAATAGGGGTAGGAATCCGGCGGCACATAGGGAAGCGAGCCGAGCGGCAGGCGGAAGCCCATCGGCGAGTCGCCGGGGCTGAGATAGGCGCCGCCGCGGCGGAAGATCCAGCCTTCCGAGATCCAGGCGCGGCCCTCGCCCACGGCGAGGTTGGCAAGCGGCAGCACGTAGCCGACGGGGGTGTCGAGGCCGCGCCCGAACACCCGTTGGAAGCGGGCATCGGCCTCCAGGCTGCCGGTCTGCGGCGCCGCGGTCGTGACGTTGACCGGCAACTCGCTCTCGCGGTTCTTCCAGTAGACCGCGTCCTCGTAGGCCGGGAAGACGAAGCGGGCGAGTTCGAGCCGCTCGGCCAGCGCGCCGATCAGCCGCTCGGCATCCGCGATGGAGGCCGTCTTCGGCCCGTCCTCCACCGCGATCAGGTCGGCGTTCTTCCAGACCGGCACGCCGTCCTTGCGCCAGTACAGGGCGAAGGCCCAGCGCGGCAGGCTCTCGCCGGGATACCACTTGCCCTGGCCGTAATGCAGCATGCCGCCCGGCGCGAAGCGGTCGCGCAGGCGCCGGACCAGCGTGTCGGCGAGGCCCCGCTTGGTCGGGCCGACGGCGGCGACGTTCCATTCGGGCGATTCGAAATCGTCCACCGAGACGAAGGTCGGCTCGCCGCCCATGGTCAGGCGCACGTCCTGCGCGGCGAGATCCGCGTCGACGCGCTCGCCGAGCGCGTCCATCGCCGCCCAGACCTCGTCGGAGAACGGTTTGGTGATCCGCGGGGCTTCCGCCACGCGGCTGATCGTCATCTCGTAGGCGAACTCGACCTTGGCCGGCTCGGCGAGGCCCGAGATCGGCGCGGCGGCGTTGTAGTGGGCGGTGGCAACCAGCGGGATGTGCCCCTCGCCGGTGAGCAGGCCGGAGGTGGCGTCGAAGCCGATCCAGCCGGCGCCGGGCAGGTAGACCTCGGCCCAGGCGTGCAGGTCGGTGAAGTCGGTGGTGGTGCCGGCCGGGCCGTCGACGGCGGTTGTGTCGGGCACGAGCTGGATCAGGTAGCCGGAGACGAAGCGGGCGGCGAAGCCGAGCCGGCGTAGCACCTGCACCAGCAGCCACGCGGAATCGCGGCAGGAGCCGCTCTTGAGCGTCAGCGTCTCGGCGGCGGTCTGCACGCCGGGCTCCATCCGGACGCCGTAGGCGACGTGCGCGCGCACCCGCTCGTTCAGCGCCACGAGGAAGCTGACCGTGTGGGTCTCGTCGGGCACCTCGGCGAGGAAGGCGTCGATCTCCGGTCCCTGCGCCTCGTCGAGGACGAGGTAGGGCGCGAGCGCGACCTTCAGATCCGCCTCGTAGTCGAAGGGGCGGCGCTCGGCATAGGGCTCGACGAAGAAATCGAACGGGTTGATGACCGCGAGGTCGGCGGTGAGATCGACCTCGACGCGGAACTCCGTGGTCTTCTCCGGAAAGACGAGGCGGGCGAGCCAGTTGCCCGCCGGGTCCTGCTGCCAGTTGATGAAGTGGTTCTCCGGGCTCACCTTCAGCGCGTAGGCCGGTACCTTGGTCCGGGCATGCGGGGCCGGGCGCAGGCGGATGGTCTGCGGCCCCAGCGCGATCGGCCGGTCGTAGCGGTAATGCGTGACGTGGTGCAGGGCGGCTTGGATCGACACGGAGGCTCCGGGAACGTTGTCGTGAGGTCTCTCGGCACGATGAGATGCGGTGCGCGCTGCCGCAGGCCGCCCGCCTTATACATCCCAACGCCGCGGGATGGAGCGCCCGAAAAAAGCAAGAAGCGTGCAGCGGCCCGGCGGAGGGGCGGTGCGGAACTTCGTCGGGCTCACGACCTTGGTTGGTGCGGGCCGCGCGAGCGAGGCCACGGTCCGGTTCTTGTCTGGTCCCCGCAACGGACGGAGCGGGCCCTCTTCATGAAGATCTTCCAGTGTCAGGCCTGCGACCAGCCGGTCTCCTTCGAGAGCACGGTCTGCGAGAGCTGCGAGCGCCGGCTCGGCTATGTCTGCGACCGGCACGAGGTCTCGGCCCTGGAGCCCTGCGGCGAGGACGGGCGCGGCGCCCTGTTCCGCGCCTACGCCCATCCGGGCCGCAAGTACCGCTTCTGCGCCAACGCCGCCCACGACGCCTGCAACTGGATGGTGCCGGAGGATTCGCCCGAGACCTACTGCGTCACCTGCCGCCACAACCGCGTCGTTCCGGACCTGAGCGTGCCGGCCAACCTCGACCGCTGGCGCCAGATCGAGGCGGCCAAGCACCGGCTGTTCTACTCGCTCCTGCGCCTCGACCTGCCGCTGGTGACGCGGGCGCAATATTCCGACGGCCTCGCCTTCGACTTCCTCGCCGAGTCCGCCGGGCCGCCGGTGATGACGGGCCACCTCGACGGGCTCATCACGCTGTCCATCGCCGAGGCGGACGACGTCGAGCGGGAGCGCCGGCGCAAGCTGTTCGGCGAGTATTACCGCACCCTGCTCGGCCACTTCCGGCACGAGATCGGGCATTATTTCTGGAATCTGCTGGTGCGCTTCGACGCGAGCCTGCCGTCCTTCCGCGCCCTGTTCGGCGACGAGAGCCTCGATTACGGCGCCGCGCTTCGGCGCCATCACGCCCACGGTCCGCCCGCCGACTGGCAGGAATCCTTCGTCTCGGCCTACGCCACCGCGCATCCCTGGGAGGATTTCGCCGAGACCTTCGCCCACTACCTGCACATCATCGACACGCTGGAGACCGGCAGCGCCTTCGAGATCCGTCTGCGGCCGAAGCTGCGCGGCGCGGCCGAGCCGGCCGTGGCCTCGACCTGCGTCGATTTCGATCCCTACGAGACGCCGGATTTCGAGCGGGTGGTCGAGGCGTGGATCCCGCTCACCTACGCGGTGAACTCGCTCAACCGCTCCATGGGCCAGCCGCCGCTCTACCCGTTCAAGCTGACGCCCGCGGTGATCGCCAAGCTCGCCTTCGTGCATGAGCGGATCTACGCCGCGCGCAGCCCCGGCGGCCTCTCGGACGAGGCGAGTGGCGAGATGCTGAAGGCGGTGATCGCCGGTCTGCGCCAGCGCGTGGCGACCCCGACGGCGTGATGGTCTTTGCCGGACTCCTCGGTCCCGCCCCCGTCATTCCGGGGCGCTGACAAGCGAACCCGGAATCCATGACTGGCCGCGACGCCATTCGTCAGCGCCGCATCTCGGTTGGATTCCGGGTTCCGCGTTGCGGCCCCGGAACAACGGCGGGGGATGCTTCGAGGGCGCGCCCAGTCAACCCGCAGGCGCAGCCCTGACGCGGCCTCTTCAGCCGTGGGGCGGATTACTGCGCCGGAGCCGCGGCGGCCGGAGCCTTCGGCGCGGCGGGCTTCGGCGCCGGCTTGGCGGCGGGCGCCGGGCCGGTGGTGCCGGTGGCGGCGGGGCCGTTGGCGGTCGCGCCGGGGGCGGCCTTGGGCGCCCACTCGGCGTCGGCGCGGGGGCCGTTCGCGCCGTTGGTCGGGCCGGTGAGCTGGCCGGGCAGCGTGTCGCCCACCCGCTTCCAGGTCTGCGACTGGCACAGGAAGGCGATCAGGCAGCCCTTGACCGTCAGCTCCTCCGGCTCGTCCGACCAGATCGTGACGTCGTAGAACTTGCCGTCCTCGGCGTTGTAGATCTTGCCCTCGTAATGGGCGTCCTCGTTCAGCTTGAGACCGAGGATGAGCTGATGGCCGAGCGAGGCGCGGGCGCGCTTCTTCGGATCGGGGTTGCGGAAATCGACCCGCGGCTTGCCCTCGTCATTGAGCGGGGTCTTCAGCCACACCGCGTAGCCGCACAGGTTCTTCTCCTGCGGGCCGCACTTCTCGACGCGGATGCGGGCCTTGCCGTCCTGCGTCAGCCACGTGCCGCTCGGGTCATGCTGGGGCGCGGCGGCCGAGGCGGGACCCGCCGACAGGGCCCCCAGGGCCGTGAAGCCGGCGGCGACGGCCGCGGCGCGGAGGAAAGGCGCGCGGGCACCAATCGGTCCGAAGATCATGCAATCATCCCCACTCGGGTGCGGCGGCGAGTGCGGGCCGCACCGTTCATCCTGTCGACCGGGCCGTCCACTCACGGACCGTTGCCCCTTCGCCGCAGCCATCGAATCGGAAGGTGACCGGATCATGGCCGCCGCGGGGCGGTTCCCGCGCAATTCGCCGGTGTTTGCGCGACCCGGCTGAGCCGACCATGCGAACGGCCCTTGCGAGCGGCGCATGCGAAAAGGGCCGGCGCCCCTGGCACCGGCCCTTTCGGACTAACCCTGTCGGACCGCGTCTTACTCGGCCGGGGTGACGTCGGCGGTGAAGTGGCCGCACCAATCCTTGGAGGCGACCACCGGCCAGAGGCCGTTGCCCTGCGGGTCGGGCTGGCTCACCGGCGGGTTGTAGCGGCACAGGCCCTGATCGCCCGACGCCTGGGCGCCGTTCGTCTTGTGCTCGTCGAAGAAGCGGCAGCTCTGGCAGGCGGCGTTGCTCGAGGTGGCCATGATCTCTCTCCGGTTTCGTTCGGTCGTCGGCTGGCGGTCTCCGTCCCGAGCCCAGCGGCTCCGGGCCTCCCGCCGTCACGGTTCTTAATTAGAACAAGTCCAAACTCCTGTCCAGCTCTTTAGAACGATTCCGATTTATGAGCCGGCGGCGGAAACGCCGGTCGCCGCAGGGCGGGAAACGGCAGGCGAGACAGGGATTTGCGGCGGGAGGCGTCGGGGCCGGGGCGCCCGAGACGGGGATCAGCCGATGTCACGAACGCGTGAAGCGGCGGGGAGCCGGGGCTCTCCGCCGCTTCAGGACAAAGGGGAGGATGGTGTCCGTCAGGCCGCGGCGGCGCGGTCCAGGTCGGCGGCGACGAGGCTGGCGAGGTCCGCCGCCTCGTTGCGGATGTCCGGCACGGCGGTGCATTCCCACAGGACGCCGCGGAGGAGCGGCCCGAGGATCCAGAGCGGTCCCCCGCCCTCCCCGGCCGATCCGCCGAGGGCCCGGTAATCGACGCCGGCATCGAGGCCGAGCCCGAACGGTCCGGGGCGCACGAGACCCCGCTCGAGCAGGCGGTGCAGCAGCGGATCGCGGCTCTCCGTGAGATGCCCGAAGCCGGTGGCGTCGATCATCGCCT
>NZ_BPRD01000367.1 GCF_022179745.1 Methylorubrum podarium | reverse complement strand
CGACCGACGAAGGCCGGCCCGCCGCCTCGGAGGCGTGCCGGCCTTCGTCGGTCGCAAGGTCATCCTGTTTCTGCGGGGACGCTGTCATGACGGTAGCAGCCATGAGGGGGGTGGCGGCTCCTCGGCCTCGCCGGGTCTGGCCGTCCAGTCCCGCACCGACCGGATCAGCCAATCTCGCAGCCCGCTCGCGTGATCCGCGGAGCGATGGCCGCTTGCCACGTCGAACTGAGCCCGTGCTCCACGTGTGAAGCCGCAGTGGAACTCTGCCGTCCGGCGATCGCCGTGTTCGTAGTCCAGCAGGGACGCCATACTCCTTCTCCTTTCGCACCGGCCGCTCGCTGGGCGGCCAGAGGCATGGGAGGGGTCTGCAACGGTCAAAGCACGGAAATCGTTCTCCAGGAGAGCAATGCATGCGACGCATGGCTAGCGTTGAGGCGCGAGTTCCATCCGACGCTCGGCGTGCGGGCCAGAGTGGCGTTCGATGATGCACCGGCATTCACCCGAGGCGTCAGGCGGGCTTCAGGCTGGCGGCTAGGCGCTCACGCCGCCGGGTTCGACGACCGGGCTCCGAGGTTGCATCAAGCCAGATGACGAGGGCGAGCGCGATCAGGGCAGGTGCCCCGAGCGCCAGGAACGAGCCACTCCAGCCGAGAACGGATTGGGCTAGGCCGCCGTACCAGGCCGAGAGCGCGCCGCCGATGCCCTGTACCGCGTTGACAGTGCCGAGCGCCGTCTGGGTTCGGCCTGAGCCCCAGGTGAGGTCGGCCACCACCACCGGTACGGCCACGCCGACGATGCCGGAAGCCACTCCATCGAGGATCTCGGCCGAGATCAGCCAGACTGGGTCGTCGATGAAGGCGGACAGGGCTGCGCGCACGGGCAGCACCGCCAGTGCGACCAATAGGAGCTTGCGACGACCGCGCTTGTCGGCGAGCGAGCCCGCAAATAGCGCCACCGGAATCATCACCAACTGCGCCACCATGACGTAGCGGGCAGTCCAGGCCGTTGCGTCGCTTCCGGCGGCGACGAGTTTCTGGCCGAGCAGGGTCAACATCCCACCGTTGCCGAGGTTGAACAGGGCGAGCGCCACCGCCAGCACCATCAGCTTGCGGTTCGAGAGCACGCTGCGGGTCGTCGCGCGCTCCGGCTTGTCGTCTGGGTCGTCTTCCTTCCAGCCGACGGCGCGGCGCCCGTTGTAGCAGTGGCCCGGCGTCGTCAGCGCCGCAACGATGGCCAGCACCGCCATGGCGCCGAGCACCCAAAAGGCCACGGCCGCCCCGAAATAAGCGGTCCCGAAACTGATCAGGCCGGCCGCGATCAGGATACCGAGATGGTTGTAGGCTTGATTACGGCCCTGTTGCTTAGGAAAGCGGTCCTTGCCGACGATGCCGAGGGTGAGTTCGGTGATAGCGGGCAACAGCAGCACACCGCCGGCGGCGGCTACCATTTGGGCGGGGAACACGGCCGGGAAGGACTTGGCCGGCAGGATGAGCAACGTGCCCGCGAGGATGGCCGCACAGGCGGCGGCGATGAGCAAGCGGGGCCGCCCGATCCGGTCGACAACGGCTCCGGCAGGCCCGCTCAGGAACAGGGCGCCGACCCCTACCAGTGTCGTGACGAACCCGACACGCGCAGGCGACCAGCCTCCAGTCTGAGCGAGCCAGGTGCCCAGGAACGGGCCAAGGCCTCCTTGGATGTCGCCGGTGAAGACGTTGATGAGGGCGAGGTGGCTGGTGGCGAGCATGCTCTCGAACCGATGCGCCGCATGGCGCAAGGACAGGTCACGAGAGACGTTCTGACGACATAAACCGTTCCGCCGCGTCTGTTGACGCAGGAAACGGAATGTACGAGCGACGAAAAAGTGACGTACGCGAACCCTTTGAGCGACCTGCTTGCTCGTTCGGAACGGTCTGCATTCGAAGAACGTTTTGTCGCGGGTGTCCGGACCCTAAGATATACCCTAAAGGAACCTTCCTTGGCCTTGCGCCCAGGACTCGCGCCAGCCCTTAGATCTGCGGAGCATGGCGGGGCCGGTCGTCTCCGGGGCGGCCGTGATGCCCTTCGGCCCGGCCCAGAACTCGATCGCCCCCGTTGCCGCTCGCCCGGTCAAGGGTGCGCCGGTCATGCAACGCCCCGACCGAGCCGACGACGTCGTCACGGACGACGGCGAGTCGACCCCGAATGACCGCGCCGCTGCTCCGCGGGCGGGACCGTTCAGTTCCGCCCGCGGCTCTGACTGGGCTCAGCCCTGGATCACGTCCACGATCTCGTAGCTATCCGGATCGATCACGATGCTGTTGTCGCGCACGAGGGTGTCGCGGTAGCACCCTGCTCACGGACCCGATCGCGGGCGATATCGGGGCGATCCCGGTCGCTGCCGGCGACAGCGTCGAGCCCGGTTCGCTGCTGGCCCCAGCAGTGTACTGGCTTGCCGGCCTGCCAGCCTTCGAGGCCGACGTGCTCTCCTTCCTGCGATACGGTGCGCCCCCGCTTTTCGCTCTGTGGGCCTATAGCGGCTGGGTCTCGCGCTCGCGCACCCTACCGATCTTCATGGAGGTGACCCACGCGATCAGCGCGCTCGCCGTCACCATGACACTGATCCAAGCGGCCGTCCGCCCCTTCGGCCGACCGTTCAAGGTCACGGAGAAGGGCGGTGACCGCTCCCAGATGCGGGTCCGCTGGCGCATGGCTTCGGCCTTCGGCGGCCTCTCCCTGCTCTCCGCGTTCAGCATCGTCTGGGCCTTCATCGCTCCGACCGCACCGGCCGAGATCTCGGATATCGACTATTTCAACCTCGTCTGGGCCGGGGTGGCGATGGTGCTGACCTTCATTTGCTTCCTCGTCTGCTTCGAGCACCCACGCGTCGATCTCGCGTTCCGCTACGACGCAGATGCCCGAATTGACGCCGGCGGGACCACCCGTGCCTGCCGCATCGCGTCCCTCTCGCCCGGCCGGGCGACGCTCGCGGACGCGTGCGAGCCGGTCTCCGCACCGGGTGTGCCGCTCGTCCTGCACCTTCCAGGCATCGGCGCGATCGACGCAGTCTCGGATCCCGCCGGCCTCTCGCTCGATCCGTCGCCGGAGCAGTACCGGGCTCTGGTCGTGGCCCTCTACTCGACGCCGCGCGACACCATCGCCCGCGCCGCCCGGTTCGCACCGACCGTCGGTGGCCTGCTCCGTCGAAGCCTCGGCCTCGGCTGAGCGGGGCCGCGGGCGAAGCGCATCGGCGGACTCTCCCGAACGCGATCCGAGGGAGTGGCGGTCAGTGCGTCCGCAAGACCCGCATCAAGACAAGCGGTTGGAGATGCCGGCTTGAAGCGATCAGGCCGGATATGGCCCTAGGTGTGGTGGTACATGTCGTGGACTGGATGCGCCTGATCCGAGACCCCGATCAGGCCGACCGCGTGATGGGTCGTTGCCTCATCCGGCCCGTGCGGAAGAGCCGATGGCACCGGATCCTGATGGGCGTCCGTGTGGAACACGAGATTGCCATCCGCGTCGATCGCCGCGGGCGGGGGGCTCGGTCGGCCCGGCTTCGTTTCACCGGACGCGCCATGAGACGCCCCGTGGGACGCCTCGGAGCCGGATTGGCCGCTCGGTGAAAGCCCGTCCGCCAGACCGGCTTCAACCTGTACAGGCGGCTCGGTCGGCGGCTCGGTCTTGACCGGATGGGCCGCTTGGCCGGGCGCCTCCCGGTCGCCGCGGCCGCTGACCGAAGGGGCGTCATCGACCTGCCCGCGATCGAAATGGGCCGATGCGGTCTCGTCCTGCGAAATCGATGCGGATGGCGACGTCCGGTTCGGACCACCGGACGGGTCGGGCAGGCCATTCTCGTCCACACCGTGAACCATCGCCTGCGGGTCCGCCGCTGGGATCGCGCGATCGACGACGGGTCCCGCGCCGTCATGCGACCCATCAGGACCGGCTTCGGCGTGCTCACCCTTCGGCGACGCAAACTGAGCGTCCGACGCCGGTGAAGCTGCGTGTCGAAGGGGGTTTTCCGCTTCTGCCCGATCGCTTCCCCGATCCTGTGAAACTGGGTCACGGGCAGCCGACGCGGGAATGGCAGGCTCCCCATCGGCACTTTGCCCGTGCGGCGCCGACCCTTCCTGCGCAAGCCACGCTTGAGACCCGGTGCCGCCGGCATGGACGGTCGACGGCGACGTCACGGCGACGTCGCTCGGCGAGGATCCGTGCTCCTTCGTGCCGGACATGTCCCCGTTCGTCAGTTCCGAGACTGCCGCGGTCGGGGCGTGATCGGAGTCATGCCCGATCGAATTGCCCCGGGGGTGTTCGGAGGGTGACGATGTCGGATCCTGAGCCGGACCATTGGTCGGTCCGCGCGCGTCGCCCGACAGTTCGATCGCGCTGAGCTTGTTCGATCCGTGGGCAGTGGAATCGAGATCAGGTGGCGCATGGGCCTTCGTGGTCGGGGCCGCGTCGGATCGCGCATCGCCCCGAATGTCTGGATTACCGTGACCTGGAGCGGTGTCGGTCGCGCCGGGACCATACGCTTCGGGCGCTTGCTGGGCGCTCCGCTCGGCAGGGGCCGGGCTGCGGCCATTGCCGCGATCGGCCTGCTGCTCCGTCCCGGGAAGAACGGTCTCGGTCCGAACGGTTGATCCCCGCTCATTGGCATCGTTCGGGGCCCGAAAGTGGCCTGCGATAGCCGCGCTCGAACCCAGCTCACGGTGCGCGGCAGCCTCGGCCTGCGAGCTGCTGCCGTGACCCTGGCCGTCGTTGCCGCCGGTCGCCTCGAACGGCGGATCGTTTCGAGAAGCCGCCTCGGTCGGCCGCCACGAACCTTGGTCGTTGGCATTCTCCTGGCCGCTGGCGCGACCGGCCTGTTGAATCTCGGGACGATCGCCGATCACGGACTCGGCCCGTGCGCTTCCCTGGCCAGAGACGGCGGTATGGCCGTCACTCGGGTCGGCCTGCACGGTCCGCGGGTTGTTTCCCGCCGCAGCCTCGGCCTGCGGGGCCCACTCCCGAGCCACGACACGGGCGTGGCCACTGCCGCGGCCGGCCTCCTCGACCGGTGGCGAATTCCCGGCGTCGGCCTGAACCGGCGAGGTTTCTTGCTGAGCAACACCGCGCGCGTGGTCGCTGCCGCGGCCGGTCTGCTCGACCGTCGGGTTACTCCCGGCTTCGGCGTGAGCCGACGCCTCTCCGTTCCGGGCAACAGGGATGGCGTGGCCATTGCCACCGCCGGTCGACGCGGTCTGCGGGTTGTTCCCGCTCGCCCCCACGGGCGATGGAGGTCGGTCCGGACCGACGGTGTTCACGGGGCCGTCGAGGGGGCTCGTCTGCTCGACCCGCATTTCATGGGAGGCCGCAGCCGGCGCGCCTTGATCCTGACCTCGGTCGCCGGCTTGGCCCTGACCGGGGCCAAGCTGCTCGGCGTTCGGGCCGTGGCCGCCGGCCGCCACCGCCGGAGAGCCGCGATCCTGACCGGTGGTATCGACGAAGCCTTGACCGGGGCGGACTGGCTCGGCCTGCGGATTACTTCCGATCGCGGCTTCAGCCTGCGGGCGCTGGACCGCCGCAGCGCTGATGGCTTGCCTGCCACTATCGGCGTGATGCTGGACCTGCGAGCTGCTTCCGGCGGCTGTCTCGGCCGGGACGCCGCGGCCTTGATCGACGCCGGCCTCACTGCGAGCGGGGACGGCCTGCTCCCCAGTCGGATGGGTTTCGGCGCCAGCCTCGGCCGGAGATCCTCGATCCCGGCCCACGTCCTCGACATGCCCCCTGCCAGGACCCGTCAGATCGACCATCGGGCTGCTCCCCAGCGCAGCCTCCGCGGGTCGGCCGTGGCCCCGATCATCGGCCTCATGCGACGCTTCGGGGGACGGCATCCGGCTCGTCACGATCTGAGGCAGGTCATTGACCCAGGCCGGCCGGGCAGGTCCGCTTCCGGCATTGGCAGGATCAGACGATGCGGCATGTGCAGGACGGGCGTGGGAGTCGGGCTCGGCGATCGAGGCCGGCCCCGACTCGTCCGATGCGGGCGCCGCGCTCTCGCTGCGCCCCGAAGTCGACGCTTGGTGACCGCCGGATTTGGCAGCGGACGCCTCGGCCGATGTGCCGGTCAGCGTGACATCGCTGCCAAATCCCGGCGCCAGCGGCTGGTTCTGCGAGGCTGGGGACTTCAATGCTTCGCTCGCGAATTCGGTCCGCGCCACCGGAACCGGATCGACCCGGCTCGACACCGCAATCGTGTCGGAAGCGGACTGAGGACGAGCGTCGGGATTCGCGCCGCTTCCTTGCGCCGTCAGAACGGCCGGCTGGACCGAGACGCCCCCGCGGCCGTAGCCGAGCGCGGTACCCGGCGCCAGCGTCGTATCACCCTGCGGCGTCGGGCTCGAAGCGTTGCCCGCCCCGTCCGCGAAGTCGAGATTCAGCTCTGCGCTCACGGCGCGGTGATCGACCGCCATCGCCTCGGCTGCGAAGATCATCGCCGAGAGGATGATCGCTTCGAGCTGCTTGCGATCGATGTCCCGATCGCCGGACCCGCCGGTGGCCTTCGGCTGCGGCTGGCCCTGTGCGGGCCCGCCTCCGTCGGAGGCGGGCGGCGCCGACACGCCTTCGCCGCCCGGCAGGAGCGGCCCCGCATGGGCGTCCTCGGACGACAGGCTCAAGGCGGCCGCAGCCACCAGAGCCGCGAGCAGCGCGGCCGGATGAACCACGAGCGTGGTCCCCGTCCCCGTCGCCGGAATCGGGAGCAGATGCGGATGCAAGCGCGCGATCTGGTCGATCAGGGTTCGGAAATCCGTCCCGCGCACGGGTCGGTCCAGAGCCTCCGAGGCGATGAGATAGCTGCCGTCGATTTTGGCGAAGTGGATGATCGCATCGCCGTCCGGCCGGCAGAAGACGAACCACGGCTCCCCCTCGTCGCTGAGACCGTGCTCGCTCGCGATGCTGAACCCGGCCCGGAGGAGGGCTGCCTCGACGCGGTAGAATTCGGCCAGCTCCTGCTGCGACCAGTTGCCTTGTCGCGCCGACGCCGGACGGAAGAAGGGAATGACTGTGCTCATCGTCCTCTCACCGTATCGGCTCGTTGCGTCCCCCGGCGGATCGCGTCGCCTTCCATGGCAGCGTGACCGCGCGCGGCGCTAGCGTTCATGAAAGGCGCGTCCCATCGCGTCGAAGAAGGGCGCGAACAGATACTCCAAGGCCGTGCGCTCCCCGGCCGAGACCACCACCTCGGCCGGCAAGCCCGCGAGGAGACGGTGTCTGACATCGGCCGGAAGCTGGTGTTCGTCGATCTCGACGGTGCCGGCGAAGTAGGCCTGCTTCGTGCCCTCGTCGACCAGACGGTCCCGCGACACCACCGTGAGCGTTCCGAAGGCCGCGGGCGTCCGGCGCGCCTGGAAGGTCGGAAACTTGATCTCCGCCCGCATGCCGGCATGGACGGCTTCGAGGTCGTTGGGCGAGAATTGCACGCTGACCACGAGCCGGTCGGCGGTCGGGACAATCTCCATCAGCGGCTCGCCCGAGCGGACGACCTGGCCGGTCGCGACGACCTTGAGCGCCTGGATGACGCCGTCGTGGGAGGCGCGGACCTCGTGACGCCTGAACACGTCCTGGGCGACGACAAGCTTTTCGCGGAGCTCGCCGATTCTCTGACGCGTTTCGAGAAGCTGGCCTGTGACCGTCTCCTGAAGCTTCTGCTTCAATTGGGTGATCTGCAGCCCGGCCTCGCTGATGGCGTTCTCGGCCTTGGCCCTCTCGGCCACCGAGCGCCCGATCACCCCTTCCAGCCGCGTGCGCTCGCGCTC
The DNA here is from genome assembly GCF_022179745.1 of Methylorubrum podarium. Taxonomy (GTDB): domain Bacteria; phylum Pseudomonadota; class Alphaproteobacteria; order Rhizobiales; family Beijerinckiaceae; genus Methylobacterium; species Methylobacterium podarium. The sequence goes on along the minus strand of NZ_BPRD01000367.1, from coordinate 6,000 downwards.
CATCACGAGAAGGCGCGACAGGGGGATCAGATTGCGCTCGTGCAGGCTGCGCAGGCCCTCCAGCTCCTGCCGGATGAAGCCGACTTGCTGCTCGACCGAGGATTTCTCGACGGCAAGGCCGGAGATCTCCGTCCTCAGCTGGGTGACTTTGGCCTCGATGAGGGCGAGTTGCCCCTTGAGCGTGGTCCTCCGTTCCACCAACTGCCCAGCCTGATCGCCGATCATGCGCGCGAGGGTGGGCTCGTCGCGCCGCGCGGCGATGTCGGCGGGTAAGTGCAGGTCGTCGGACTGCGCCTGCTCCGCCCGCAGCCGCGCCTCGAGGACGAGAGCGGCGTCGAGCTGATTTCGGAACAGGTCCGCGCTCGCCTGGGACTGAACCGGATCGATCCGCAGGAGGACATCACCCGCGCGGACCGTCTGTCCATCCCGCACCAGCACGGCCTGGACCATGCCGCCTTCGAAATGCTGGACGACCTTGCGGCTGCTCTCCGCGACGATGACGCCGGTGCTGATGACGGCGCGATCCAGGCGCACCGTGGCCGCCCAGGCACCGGCGATACCGAAGGCTGCCACGATGAGCGCGTAGCCGGCGATCGCGTAGCGCTGCCACGCGATCGGAGAGACGGCGCTGTCCTCGCTGATCCGACCCGGTGACGGCGAGGGAGGGGCGGGCGACGGGATCGGAATCGGGGCGGAAGGCGTGTTCATGGCTCAGCCCGCGCTGCGCTGGACTTCGGGCACCCTCTCGTTCTCGGGCATGGGCCGGCCACCGGTCGCGACCAGCGCCGGAACCGGGCGGGGTCCGGAGACCTGGGCGAGGATCTGGTCCGCCGGGCCTGAGGCGTGCAGCGTTCCGCCATCCAGCATCACGATCAGGTCGGCGCCTGCCAGCAGGCTCACCTTGTGCGTGACGATGACGACGGTCGTCCCGCGCTCTCGCAGGTCCGCCACCGCCCGCATCAGCGCGGCCTCGCCGGCCTGGTCGAGGCTGGCATTCGGCTCGTCGAGGACGACCAAGCTCGGATCCCCGTACATCGCGCGCGCCAGGGCGATGCGCTGCCGCTGGCCGCCGGAGAGACCGTGCCCGCCCGGGCCGATCCGGGTGTTGTAGCCGTCGGGAAGAGTCTGGATCAGATCGTGGCAGCCCGCGCGCTGCGCGACCGCGACGACCGCGGCGTCGTCCTGGACGTCGAAGCGCGCGATGTTCTGCGCCACCGTGCCATCGAACAATTCGACATCCTGCGGCAGGTATCCGAGATGCCGCCCGAGCGCCTGAGGATCCCAATGCCGGAGGTCGGCTCCGTCGATGCGCACCGCGCCGGAGACGAGGGGCCAGACGCCGGTGATCGCGCGGACCAGGGTCGATTTTCCAGCCGCGCTCGGACCGATGATCCCGACAACGCTGCCGGGCTCCAGCCGCACGCTGACGTCGTGAAGGATGGTCCTCGACGAGCCCGGGGCCGCGACGACCACGTTCTCGGTCTCGATCCGACCGCGCGGGCGCGGCAGCATCACGCGCTGCGGCTCGAGACCGATGCGTGCCACGATATCCGTCAGCCGGGCGTGGCTGCTCCGGGCCGCCGTGAAACTCTTCCAATGTCCGACCACCGCCTCGATGGGCGCCAGCGTCCGGCCCATGATGATCGAGGCCGCGATCATCGAGCCGGCCGAGATCTCGCCATGGATGGCGAGATAGGCGCCGACACCGAGGACCATCGTCTGCAAAAACATGCGCGTGAACTTCGTCGCCGCGGCGATGAGGCCGGCGCGGTCGCTCGCCCGGGCCTGCAGCAGGATCGCCTCATCGTGACGCCGACGCCATCGAGAGCGCATTGCGCCGAGCATGCCCATGGCTCGCAGGACTTCGCTCCCTCGGACCGACGCGCGGGCCTGCTCGCCCGCCTCTCGGGCAACCTGGCTCGCAACGTCGAGGGGCCGCCGGGTCGTGAGATCGGTGAGCAGCGTCAGTCCCAGGAGCGTGCCGCCCCCGAGCAACGCCATCCAGCCGAACCACGGATGGAGGATGAAGCATGCGATCAGGAACAGCGAGGCCCAGGGCAGATCGCAGAACGCCAGAATCGCACCGCCCGTGAGGAACTCGCGCAGGACGTCGACGTCGCGCAGGGCCGCTTCGTGCCCGGCTCGCGGCTTGAGCAACGCGGCCCTGTGCACGATCTCGAAGACCGGTTCGGCGACCTTCCGATCGAAGATCATCCCGCCCCGCACCAGCAGGCGCGAACGCAGCATCTCGAGGGCGGCATAGACCGCGAGCGCGAAGGCTGCGATCGCCGTGATCCCGAACAGCGTCGCCTCGTTCCGGCTCAGAAGGACGCGGTCGTAGACCTGCAGCATGTAGAGCGGGCCGGCGAACAGGAGCAGGTTCGTGAAGAAGGCGAAGACGAACACCGTCATCAGAACGGGACGGATCGAGCGCAGTCCATCCTTCAGGACGGACCCGGCCACAGGGTCGCTCATGGCACCTCCGGGCGCGCCGGTACGCCTGTGCCGATTCCTGCGTCCAGGCAACCCGCCTGCGGGTGCCAAGCAGATTCCGCCCATTGCCGAATCGGCTCCGGAAGGACCGAAACCGCTGCCGGAGACCCGCCCTCAGTAAAATGTGACCCGTGCCGCCGCATACCGTCTGCTTCCCCGGTCCGCATCATCGCGTGCCGACCCATGAATCTTAGCGCAGGCTTATTGTATTCCAAGAAGCGGCGCCGAGCCTGCCGAAAATCAGGCGCGCCGAGAACTGGACGTCGGCTCGTGGAGCGACATATAGGGATTACTGTACCATTCGGCGCTGTCGCCTTCGAGCGCTGGCGGGAGCCTTCCATTTGTATGTCCACCAGCAACGTCTCGGCTCTGAGGAGGTGCAGGAACTGCGCCGTGAAGGTGGCCGTTTTCTGAAGGAACTTCGAGAGAAGCGCGGCCTCTCGCAGAGGCAGCTGGCCGCGCAGGTCGGCGCGGAATATTACACCTTCATCTCGCAACTGGAGACCGGGCGCGGCCGTGTCCCCCCGGACCGGTACCGAATCTGGGCCGAGGCCCTCGGGGTCGATGCGAAAGATTTCGTGAAAAGCCTGATGCGCTTCTACGATCCGCTGACCTTCGAGATCCTTTTCGGCGACTGAACCCTGTTGCGGTGAGGGGCTCGGCTCCTGCCCTGAGCAGCGCGGGACGTTGCCGTCGACCCCTATTCCGCAGCGAGGCTGAGAGCCTCCGCCTCGACAAGGACGGCACCGCAGGCCGTCATCAAATCGCGGAGCATCGCCAGAGCGTTTTCCACCTCCGTCAGACTCGCCAAGCCTTCTCGGAAATGCGCGGCTCCCCCAGCCAAGGTCACGGCAATGTCGAACCGGCCATCAGGGCGTTCGATAATCCGATACGACGCGCGGCGAGGCATGAGCATGAATGAGGAGCGAGGGCTGACGGCAAAAAGACCGCCCTGTCATGCGTCGCAGCTTCATGCAGTTCAAGCTATGAACTTCACTGTATCCAGCCGCTCTATCACGAAGCTTGGCCAGCATTGATATGCAATATGCCCGGCGTCACCTCGGATTGCGGACGATCTCATCGGGTGCTTGCGGCAGATCTGTATCGCTGCCGAGCCTGTCACAAATCATTTCAATTCAAAAAGCGGCTCAAACCGTCGACTTGGTGGATGGCGCGCCCAGCCGCTCGACCAAGTAGGAGCGGGCACGACTCACTCGGCTCTTCACCGTGCCGGTCTGACAGCCCATGACCTCCGCGGCCGCCTCGTAAGTCAGGCCCTGCGCACCGACGAGAAGCAGCGCATCGCGCTGGGGGGCAGGCAGTTGCGCGATGTGAGACATGACGACCTGAAGGTCCGATCCGTGCTCCTGCGCCGCCAGGGCGACCAGCCGGCCCGCCATGGCGCCGTCCACGTCCTCCACTTCACGCCTGTGCTTGCGCCGCTCGGTGTAGAAGTAATTGCGGAGGATGGTGAACAGCCACGCCTTCAGATTGGTGCCCGGAACGAACCGATCCTGATTGGCCCACGCTTTCAGGACCGTCTCCTGCACGAGGTCATCGGCCCGTGCTGGGCTTCCCGCGAGTGACTGGGCGAAGACGTGCAGGGCGGGGAGCGCCGCCTTGAGTCCCTCGCGAAAAGCCTTGTTGCGCTCGCTGGCCAGGAACGCGAGCGTCCCTTCCAAGGCCCGACTGAGATCGAGCAGGTGCTGCGGTGAGTCCGTGGCGACGATATCGAGATAGGACGTCTGCAACTGCGCACCGAGATGCTTCTGAACGGCCAGGGGCAGTTTGGCAGCGCCTGCCTTTCCACTGCGGTCCGAGCGAACCGGTCCGAGGCCGCCTGCAATCAACATGTCGATAACCCACGTCCTTTGTCCGAGGCGAGCGGCAGAGGCGCGTCTGAACCAGTCCGCTCCGCCGTACAGTGAACATCTAACTCGCGGACTCGGAGGATCGATCCATTCCGCGGCTGCGTTTGGGAGCGTCTTGAACAATTGCACGGTCGAGGTGATGACGCGTCCGGTGAAATGCAGAATCGTCGATTGTCCGGACGGTCGGTTCGCGGTTGTCGCCATGGCGAAGTCCGGTACCGCCTACTGGCGCGGCGGGCTGCTCACGCTCGCGGAGGCGGATGCCTGCGTGGAGGATCTGCGCGCCATGCTGTCGCTCTGCGGCGCGGCCCTCGCCTGCTCCGACCATGCGCCCGATCCGCACCCACCGAATTGGCCGCGTCCGCCGGGGTAACGGGCAACCGCTCCCGCAACACCGGCCGGAGCACCATACTCGCGTCACGCGAGTTGCCTCGCCGAGGCCCAGCCTCTGACAGCGCCGATCGCGAGACGGAACGCGAAGGATGGCAGGATGCGGCAATCAGGCGCGAACGGCATCTCTCCCCGGCCATCCCGGCCGCGGCAGCTGTCGTGACGAGAGCCCGCTGGGACACGCCGAGCAGCAGAACGACGAGGCCGAGCTTCAGCAAAAGTGGCCATGGAAATAAGCAATGGACCCAGCGACGACGCAGGGGCCGGGGAGGCCGTATATCGTCGGGAACGATGCTTTCTCCGAGTTCAACAGTCCGGGAACTCAGGGCAGGATAGGCGAGCCGCCTGAAGCCTATTCGGCACGGGCCGGCACATCCGATGCATCCTGCGCCCTAATCACGGCAAGGTGTCCGATCAGCGCGTCGATGAAGACGCGCACCTTGGACGACAGGCTACGGTGGCTCGGATACAGCGCGTGCACGTCGACCGTGTCCTCTGCAGCCTCCGGGAACAAGCGTACCAGCGCGCCGGTGGCAACCGCCTCCCTGGCAAGGAAGTCGGGCAGGCGACCAATGCCGGCCCCGCCGACCAGCACGGTGCGCATCGCGGTCGGTTCCGGCACCACGTTCCCGGGTCGGACATCGACCTGTTCCACTTGGCTGCCGGGCTGGCGGTACGACCATGTCATGAGGCGGTCGAAGGCCGACAGGAGCACGTGCCGCGAGAGGTCCGCGACCGTCGAGGGCGCTCCGCGTTCGGCGAGATAGGCCGGACTGGCGCAGGTCCAGAGCTCGATCCGGGCAAGATGGCGTGCGACGAGATCGCTGTCGGGCAGCGTCCCGATGCGGATGACGAGATCGGCGGCCTCAACCGGCAGGTCGATCAACCGGTTCTCGACATCGAGCACGACGCGGACGTCCGGATATCGCGTCAGGAAGGCCGGCAGCATCGGCGCGAGCAGCCCGACCGCGAAGGTGAAGGGCACGTTGATCGTCAACGTACCGCGCGGCGATCCGGCATAATTGCCGATCGCCGTCACCGCCTCCTCAACGTCGGTGATGATACGGCGCGCATGCGGGAGCAGGAGGGTGCCCGCATCGGTCAGCCGAAGGTGCCGCGTCGACCGCTCGACCAAAGCCAAGCCGAGTTCCGCCTCAAGTCGCGCGAGCGAGCGGCTGACCGACGACTTGGGCCGGCCCAGGGTCCGCGCTGCGGCCGAGACGCTGAGCAGGTCCGCGATCCGCGC
>NZ_BPRD01000366.1 GCF_022179745.1 Methylorubrum podarium | reverse complement strand
GTGCTCACATCCGTATCACCCACGTTTCCATGAATGACCGGTGAGCTTTCCGAAACGAAGGTCAGCTTTCATCTCTCACGGTCCGATCGCTCGGACCCGCAAGGACATGAACAAGCCGCCCACGTTTCTCTTTCTCGATGATTCACTTGTCAAAGAGCGCGAGGCCGACCCCCGAAGGAGGCACCCTCCACCGAAGACGCGCCGACAGCCCGGTTGCCCGGCCCATCCAGCCCACCTCGGCGATGAAGTCCGCGGCGCGGGATCGACCCCGCCGCTCGCGGTCCGCGGCGTCTAGAGCCGGCGAACCGTCCTGTCAACCGCCCCACGCAAGCGCCACGGCGCCGGAAACGGCCAACACCCCGGAACAGGAAGGACAGCAATCGCCCGATCCAGTCACCCGGATCAGCTCCGCTCCACCGACAATCCCGAAGACCGTCGAAACACTCGGCCACCAAGCGGTGGACCGCGGCGCCCCGTCGGTGAAAGTGGGTATATGGAGGCCGGGCGCCGACGTCAATCGGAAAATCGCGGAAGGCGCGATCGCGCCCGCCACGAAGCCTCGGAACGCATCCGGCGGCCCTTCCGCAACGGGAGGGCCCTCGTGCGCTCGATCAGTAGCCCTTTTTCACCTGCGCCAGGGCGCGCGTGAGTCCATCGGCCACGATGGCCCGCTCGTCGGGTGACGCGTCGCGGGCGACAACGACGTGCTCGCGACGCGAGGTGAGCGTCAGCGTGCGCAGGCCGAACTCCTCGTCGTCGACGCGGCTGAGCTTGGTCCAGAGCGGGTTGAAGCGCCACTCGCGGCGGACGCCGCGCGGATCGATGCGGGCCAGAAACACCTCGATCGGCGAGATCATCACCTCCTCGAAGGAGCGACCGCGGCGGAAGCTGACCTTCAGCGCCACGTAAAGGGCCAGCATATCCAGGCCGAAGAACCCGGCGATCGGCCAGAAGCCGGCGCGCCAGCAGGCGATCGATGTCACGAGCGAGACGAGGCAGCAGAACCCCATCACGATCCGGAAGCCGTCCTGGCTCAGGGATTGGTGAGGCCGGATCACGGCCGAGTAGACCGGCCGGTCCATCGTTGCGGGATCGAGCCCGTCCGGATGTGCAGGAATGTTGCCGCTCGCCATGGGCCGAATATAACGCGCCGATGCCAGCGAAAAAGCCGTCATCCCGCTCTTCCGCCCCCGCTGCGGTAAAAAGTCAGCCAGCGAAGTCTGCCGACGGGCGCGCGAAACCAGCAAAGCCCAGGGCCGAGCTGGCGCCGGCCCTGACGGCGCGGGTCGAAACCTCGCCGCCTCCCGTCGATGATGCGACGTTGGTCGAGATCTTCTCGCGCCTCCGCGCGGCCGACCCGGAACCGCGCTCCGAACTCGACTATATCAACCCCTATACGCTGCTCGTCGCGGTGGTGCTCTCGGCGCAGGCGACCGACAAGAGCGTGAACCTCGCGACCGCGCCGCTCTTCGCCATCGCCGACACGCCGCAGAAGATGCTGGATCTTGGCGAGGAACGGGTCCGCCACTTCATCCGCACCATCGGACTGTTCAACACCAAGGCGAAGAACGTCATCGCGCTCTCGCGGATCCTGATCGAGCGGCACGGGGGCGAGGTCCCGCGCGAGGCCGAAGCCCTCGAAGTCCTGCCGGGTGTCGGCACCAAGACCGCGAGCGTGGTGCTCAACGTGGCCTTCGGCGTGCCGCGGATCGCGGTCGATACCCACATCTTCCGCGTCTCGAACCGCATCCCCCTGTTCTCCGCCGCCACCACCGACAAGGTGCAGGCGGGGCTGGAGGCGCGGGTGCCGGAGCCGTTCCGACTCAACGCGCATCACTGGCTGATCCTGCACGGGCGCTACACCTGCAAGGCGCGCCGGCCCGAATGTCCGCGCTGCGTCATCGCGGATCTCTGCCGCTATCCCTCCAAGACGACGGCGCTCACCCCCATATCCCCAACCGATTAGAGTGCCTCGCAAAATGCCGGCTGCCCGGCAGCGCCTCCTCCGACGGCGACGGCGCAGCGGGCGCTTCGCGCGAGACACGGAGCCGGCGCCCGGCGCCCGTCCGGACGAAGCGGTGCAGCGCCAACGCGTTGTGCTGCAAACCTCGTTCCGGTAGATTGATGGTATGGCGGCCGGGATTGGCACCTGAGGGCAGGTCCTGGCCGTCCGCCCGCCAGACGGGTCGCCGCGCCGCGGATTTCGCTTCACGTGCCAGTTCCGAAGGAGCCACGGCCCCATGGACTTCCTCAAACCACGGTACACGCCTATGAACCGCCGCCGTCGCATCTACGAGGGCAAGGCGAAGGTCCTCTATGAGGGACCGGAGCCGGGGACGCTCATCCAGCATTTCAAGGACGACGCGACCGCCTTCAATGCCAAGAAGCACGAGGTGATCGACGGCAAAGGCGTGCTGAACAACCGAATCTCCGAATTCGTCTTCCAGCACCTCAACGACATCGGCGTGCCGACCCACTTCATCCGCCGGCTCAACATGCGCGAGCAGTTGATCCGCGAGGTCGAGATCATCCCGCTCGAAGTGGTGGTGCGCAACGTGGCGGCGGGCTCGCTCGCCCAGCGGCTCGGGCTCGAGGAAGGCACCCAGCTGCCGCGCTCGATCATCGAGTTCTACTACAAGAACGACCAGCTCAACGACCCGATGGTGTCGGAGGAGCACATCACCGCGTTCGGCTGGGCGACGCCCCAGGAGATCGACGACATCATGGCGCTCGCCATCCGCGTCAACGACTTCCTGTCCGGCCTCTTCCTCGGCGTCGGCATCCGTCTCGTCGACTTCAAGATGGAGACCGGCCGCCTGTGGGAGGGCGACCTGATGCGCATCGTCGTCGCCGACGAGATCTCCCCCGATTCGTGCCGGCTGTGGGACATCAAGTCCTCGGACAAGCTCGACAAGGACCGCTTCCGCAAGGATCTCGGCGGACTGATCGAAGCCTATACCGAGGTCGCCAAGCGTCTCGGCATCATGTCCGAGAACGAGAAGGTCCAGACCGGCGGCCCGCGCCTCGTCCAGTAGGGCGAGCGCTCAGCGTGGCGTGGCCGGCCCCCGGCCGGTCCAGCCGCGGCGCAGGCGTAGGTAGGTCGAGAGGTCCGGATCGAAGCCCGGATGATAATGGGGGTCCTGCGCCAGCAGCGGCCCCCATCGCTGTTTCAGCGCCTCGACCTCCGCCCGGTGGCGGGCGGCCGCCTCCGGCGAGGGCCGGCGGCTCGCCGATTCCCGATGATGCAGCACGGCGCCGCCGACGTAGAGCGTGCGCAGGCCAAGGGCATTGAGGCGCAGGCAGAGATCGACGTCGTTGAAGTCGATGGCGAAGGCCGCGGCGTCGAAACCGCCGGCGCGGGAAAATTTGTCCGCCTCGACAACGAGGCAGGCGGCGGTCACCGCCGAAACGCTTCGGGTGGCGCGCAGGGCACCGAGGTAGCCGGCGGCGTCCCCGGGGAAGTGGCGGTGGCCGTGGGTGGCGAGTCCGCCGGTGCCGAGCACGATGCCGCCGTGCTGGATGCGGCCCGCGCCGTCGATCAGCCGGGCGCCGACGGCGCCGACATCGGGGCGCAACGCCTCGCGGACCATCCGCTCCAGCCAGTCCGGCGCCTCGGCCTCGACGTCGTTGTTGATGAAGGCCAGGAGGCGCCCGCGCGCCTGCGCCGCCACGCGGTTGTTGATCGCGGCGAAATCGAAAGGGCCGGGACAGGCGACGACCCGCGCCGCGCCCTCCGCCTCGAGGGTTCGGAAATAGGCGAGCGTCGCGGGATCGCGGCTGCCGTTGTCGCAGATCAGGATCTCCTTCGCCGGCCAGTCGGTGCGGTGGCGCAGGCTCTCGATGCAGGGGCGCAGCAGGTCGAGCCGGTCGCGGGTGGGGACGATCAGGCTGACGAGGGGACGCGGCTCCGGCAGGGGCCTGTCGAGGCGGATCACGCCGTCCTCCTCGATGACGATGTTCGTGCTCCCCTCCCCCGCCCGATCGAGGTCTTGCCGGATCGCCGCGCACCGGGCGGAACGCGTCGTCGCCCCCTGCCCCGCGCCGCCGAAACCTCCGACCGAGAGGATCTGCGGGAGGTGGCGCACGGCGCCCGGGCCGAAGCGGTCCGCGATCCTCAGGGCGAGGTCGAGGGCGGGAGCCCCGTCGGCGATCGCGATGCCGGCCACGCTGGAGCGGCGCAGGGCGATGACGGGTCCGAGGTAATCGACCGCGTGCAGGTAATCGCGATCGAAAGCCGGCCGAAGCAGGGGAAGCCATGGGCCGCGCTCGACCCGGAACAGGGCATCGCCGTAGAGCGCATGGAGTGCGGGATCGTCGAAGGCGGCGGCGATGGCGGCCCCTGCCCCCTCGGCGATGGACTGACCCTGGACCGAGAGCAGGACGACCGGACCTCCCTCCGGCGTGATCCCCACCGTGCCTCCCCGACCGATCTCGACCCGCTCGATCCCGGCCGCGGCGAGGGCGGCGGGCGGTTCGCTCGGCGGTGCGAGGCTTCCGGGCCGGTGCAGGTCGTGGTGGGCTCCGACGAGCACGATGAAGCGCTGCGCCGCCCGCAGCCGCCGGCCTGCGAGCCGGGTCAGCAGGATCGAGAGGGCCCGTCTCGGAGAGCGCAGGGCGCGCGCGACCCGCACGAGGCGACCCGGCACGGGCTCGGCGGCGAAGCGCAGCGCGTCGGGCCATCCGTCGGGTGCGCCCTCGGCTCTCATTCGAGCTCCTCGCCGAAGGTCGTGAGCGAGAGGGCCGGATGGTAGAACGGATCGTGCCGGATCACGGCGCGCCAGCGCTCGGTGAAGGCGGCCGCCTCGCGCTCGAAGCGCGCGCGGGCGGCCCCGACCGGCCGCCCCCGGCTCACCGATTCGAGATGGGACAGGACGGCGTGGGGCGTCCACATCGTCTTCCAGCCCCGCGCCCCGAGCCGCAGGCAGAAGTCGATGTCGTTGAAGTCGATCGGAAAGGTCTCCGCATCGAAGCCGCCGACCGCGCAATATTTCTCCCGCGCCACGGCGAGGCAGGCCGCGGTGACGCCCGAGACCTCGTGCGCGACGCGCAGGCGATCGAGGTGGCCGGGCGTGTCGGCGGGACGGCGGCGGAGGATGTGCCCTGCCTCGCCGCCGAGCCCCACCACGACACCGGCGTGCTGGAGCCGTCCATCCTCGTAGAGGAGCTTTGCGCCGACGGCGCCCACCTCCGGCCGGACCGCCTGGGCGACGAGGACGTCGAGCCAGTCCGGCCGCAGCACCGCCACGTCGTTGTTGAGCAGGACGAGGATGTCGCCGCGGGCCCGGGCGGCGCCGGCATTGACCATCGCGGAGAAGTTGAAGGGGTGCGGATGGGGCTCGATCCGCACCCGTGGATCGGCCCGCAGCCGCTCGTAGAGCGCGAGCACCGTCGGCTCCGTGGAGCCGTTGTCCACGATCACCAGTTCGAGGGCGGGATAGTCGGTCCGTTCGAGAACGCCCTCGGTGACCCGCGCGATCAGGTCGAGCCGGTCGCGCGAGGGAACGATCACGCTGACCAGCGGTGCCGGCTTCGGGTGCGGCCAGTGCAGGTCGAGACAGCCGTGGCGGAGAACCGCACGCGCCGGCGAGCCGACGGCGCTCAGCTGCCAGTCGAGGCGTGATGCGCGGGCGGACAAGTCGACCGCGAAGGGCTCGCGGCGGCACAGGATCCGCGGGATGTGGACGACGCGGGTCGCGGCCCCGGTTGCGAGGTCGAGGGCAAGGGCGGCATCCTCGGGGGAGCCGACCGGCTCGGCCGGCAGGGCGGAGAGGAACGAGGTCGCGACGAGAGCGGGGGCGCCGGGATAGCCGGTGACGAGAGCGAAATCGGGACTCCAATCCGGCTTGAGGCGCGGCCGGATCGTCCGGCCGCCGGTCTCCTCGTCGGCGTAGACCATCTCGGCGGCCTCGGCCGCGACGCCGTGCGCGAGCAGGCTCAGCGCCTCCGGAGCCAGGACATCGCCGGGACGGAGCAGGCCGAACAGGGCGGCGTCTCCGCAGAGATCCCGGAGCGTGGCGGCCGGATTCCAGTTGCCGGAGGACAAGCGCGGATCGGGTCCCGCAGGCTTCGTCGGCGGATCGCCATCCGTCCAGGCGACGAGGAGCGACCAGTTGCGATGGGTCTGGGCGCGCAGGCTCGCCACGCTGCGCGCCACCGCGTCGGCCCGGGCGAAGGGCGCGGGGAGGACGAGGCGGATCGGGGCGCCCGAGGTCGGCTCGGCCGGCGCCGACCGGAACGGACGCCGCGCCTTCCAAGCCGGGTAGCGGGCGAGGGGCGACACGGCGCCCTGGGCCTGGATGGATGTCTCGGCCGGCCCACCTCTCTCACACGTTCCGTACAACGGCATTCGGCCCCGGCAGAAGCGGGACCCGCGTCGCGGGCGGGTTCAAGGCATAGGTCGGCTGATAGTCTGGCGTAAGTATACCGTATTCCCCGAGAAACAAGCCCTGAGCCGGCGCGACAGCTCCGCGCTGGAAGCAGGCCAGAGCCCGCCCGGCGGTCGCGCGGCTCGTGAAGACCCGCTTGGAAAAACCTGTGAAAACGAAAGTCGCGGATCGTCGGCGATGTTCCCGGCACGAGACCGGGCCGCGCTTTCTCCCGCAGTCTCGGCGTTTCTTGCGAGGAGCGCGCGCGGGGGCTATCCCGCTCCATCCTCGGAAAGTCGGCGCGACGGGCCTCGCATGCACGCTCTTGTCACGGGCTCGGCCGGCTTCATCGGCCACGCGCTGAGCCGGCGCCTGCTGGCGGCGGGTCACGCCGTGATGGGGTTCGACGGTCTCTCGCCCTACTACGATGTCGCGCTGAAGCGCGCCCGGCACGCGGATCTCGCGCGGCATCCCGGCTTCGAGGCGGTGGAGGCGCGGCTCGAAACCCCCGGCGCCCTTCTCGACGTGATGGCGCGCGTCAGACCGGACGTCGTCTTTCATCTCGCGGCGCAGGCGGGGGTCCGCTACAGCCTCATCGACCCCGGCGCCTATGTCGAGGCGAACCTCGTCGGCTTCGCCAACCTGCTGGAGGCTGTGCGCGCCCACCCGGTCCGGCACCTCCTGACGGCCTCGACCAGCTCGGCCTATGGCGGCAATGCGAGCGTGCCGTTCCGCGAGACCGACCGCGCGGTCTCGCCGCTCACCCTCTACGCCGCCTCGAAGCTCGCCAACGAGGCGATGGCGCATTCCTACGCCCACCTGTTCCGCGTGCCGACGACGGCGTTCCGCTTCTTCACGGTCTACGGCCCGTGGGGGCGGCCGGACATGGCGCTGTTCCTGTTCACCCGAAAAATCCTGGCGGGCGAGCCGATCGAGGTGTTCGGCGAGGGCGCGGCGGAGCGCGACTTCACCTTCATCGACGACCTCGTCGACGCGATCCTCGCCCTGTCCGAGCGCCCACCGCCGCAACCGGGGGAGGGCGGCCCGGTCTCGGCCGCCGATACGTTGAGCGCGGTGGCGCCCTACCGCCTCGTCAATATCGGCGGCGGTCGCCCGGCCCGCCTCGATGCCATGATCGCCGCCCTGGAGGTGGCCCTCGGTCGCAAGGCCGAGCGCGTCCTGAAACCGCTGCCGCCCGGCGACGTGATCCGCACCCATGCAAGCACCGACCTGCTGCACGATCTCGTCGGCAGCTTGCCCGAAACGCCCCTGGAGACCGGCATCCCCGCCTTTGTGAAGTGGTACCTCGACTATTACGGCGACCAATGAAGCCCGGTCTCGACTCGGCCCCGCGCGTCCTCGCTCGGGCGGGGATCACGGCCATTCGGGACGGGACGATCCCCCGAATGCGCCGACGCGGGCCACGCTGAGCGAATTGCCGGCACGGGAAAATATGCCGACCCTCGGGGCGGGTGGCCTCCTGCACGGATCCTGAGGATCGAGGGCCGCCGCGGCAGGGAGACGGGTCCCCGATGCGTATCGCGATCATTGGTTCGGGCTATGTCGGCCTGGTGTCGGGTGCCTGCCTCGCCGATTTCGGCCACGAGGTCGTCTGCATCGACAAGGATCCCGAAAAGATCGCCGCCCTCAACGAGGGCCGCATGCCGATCTACGAGCCCGGCCTCGATACGCTGGTCGCCGAAAACGTCCGCCAGAAGCGGCTCGCCTTCTCCACCGACCTCAAGCCCGCCGTCGCACAGGCCCAGGCCGTGTTCATCGCCGTCGGCACGCCGTCCCGCCGCGGCGACGGCTTCGCCGACCTCTCCTACGTCTACGCCGCCGCTCGCGAGATCGCCGAGGCG
>NZ_BPRD01000365.1 GCF_022179745.1 Methylorubrum podarium | reverse complement strand
CCGCTCCGAGGCGGCGCCGGGCGCGCCCGGCCTCGTCGAGGCGCTGGAGAGCGGCTCCGTCCTCGTCTTCCGCGACCTCGACTTCCCCTTCGACGCCTTCGAGCAGCGCTTCGTCGAGCGCCCCTTCGCCGACGGTAAGGCCAAGAACGTCGCGATCCGCAGCGAGAGCGCCGAATTGCGGGGCGGGGCCGGGAGCCCGGAGGAACAGGCGCGCCTGCGCGACCTGCTGGTGCGCTACCGCCGCTTCGCGGAAAGTCTGATCGAGACCTATCTCCCCGCCTATCGCGGAAAGGTCTCGCTCGCCGGCACCTCCTACCGGCCGTTCGACGTGGACAAGCGCAAGCTGAGCTGGCGGCGCGACGACACCCGCATGCATGTCGATGCCTTCCCCTCGAACCCGATCGGCGAGCGGCGCATCCTGCGCATCTTCCGCAACATCAACGCCGAGGGGCAGCCGCGGCTGTGGCGGGTCGGCGAGGATTTCGGATCGATGGCGGAAAAGTTCCTGCCGAAGCTGCCGGGCTATTCCGGCCTCTCGGCGAGCGTGCTGGCCGCGCTGAAGATCACCAAGGCCAAGCGCTCGGAATACGACCACCTGATGCTGCACCTCCACGACGCCCTGAAGCGCGACCTGGACTACCAGGCCAACGCGCCGCAGGCGGATGTGCGTTTCCAGCCCGGCGAGACCTGGGTGACCTTCTCCGACCTCGTGATGCACGGCGCCATGGGCGGGCGCTACATGCTGGAGCAGACCGCCTACATCGCGGTGGCCGACCAGGCCGACCCGGAGAAGAGCCCGCAGCGGATCCTGGCGCGCAAGCTCGGGCGGCCGCTCAAGCACTGAAGGGCCGCGCCGGCTCCTTCGGTCCTTCCGTCAGTTCCCGCCACAGCAGGATCAGCGCGGCCATCACCGCCGGCCCGACGAACAGACCGAGCAGCCCGAAGGTCTCGACGCCGCCGAGGATGCCGAGCAGCACCCACAGGAAGGGCAGGCGGGTGGTGCCGCCGATCAGCGCCGGGCGCACGAAGTGGTCGGCGACGAAGGTGACGACGAGGCCCGCCGCCACCACGATCACCGCGGGCACGACGGCGCCGCCGGCCAGGAGCAGCACGGCGGCGATCCCGAAGGCCAGCGGCGCACCGAAGGGGATCATCGCGGCGACCGCGGTGATCGCCCCGAACAGCACCGGATGCGGCACGGCGGCGAACGCGTAGACGATGCCGAGAAGGAAACCCTCGCCGATCCCGACGAGGACGAGCCCGTCCACGGTGCCGTGGACGGAGGCCACCATCTGCCGCGCCACCCGCTCGCCGTGGGCCCCGAACAGGCGCTGGCTCGCCCTCAGCGCCTGCGCGATCACCGTATCGCCCTCGCGGAACAGGAAGAACAGCGTCAGCAGGCAGAAGCCGAACAGCACCACCCGGTGCACCAGCCCGACCCCGAGGGTGCGGGTGAGGTCGCGGTTCGAGGCGGTGTTGAGCCGCTCGGTCAATTCATGGGCGAACCCGGCATGGGCGAGGTTGGCGTTCCACCACGTGGTGACGGCGGCGGCGCCATAGGGCAGGTGGGCGACGAAATCCGGCACCGGGATGCCGGTACGCTCGGCCTCGCGGGCATAGGCGAGGAGGTCGTGCGCCTCGCGAGCCGCCTCGACCGCCAGCACGGCGATGGGCAGCAGCAGGACCAGGGCGACGAGGCCGGTGAAGACCGCCGGCCAGAGGATGTTGTGCCGCCCCGGCGGAAAGCGGCGGCACGCGCGGGCGAAGAGCGGCCAGAGGGCGATGGCGAGCACCACCGCCCAGATCAGGGCGCGCAGGAAGCCCGACAGGAGATAGAGGCCCAGCGCCAGCAGCCCGGCGACGAGGAGGGCGCGCATCACCCTCTGGCTGCCGGCGGTCTCTCCCTCCGTCCCATCGGTGCCGCGCATACCCGCCTCGCTTCGTTCCGCCGAAAGGGCGGCGCGGGCAACCTATGGCGGCCGGCGCTGCAATCCAGAGGCCGCCCCGGCCGGCCACGCGGTTGCGTCCTCGCCTCCGTCCGGGCCGAGGGGGGCGTCCGCACGCTTGCAACGGCATTCGACCGGCTCCGCCGCCGCAACCTCGACCCCAGAACGGCTCTCAAAATCGGAACGAACTGCGAACAAAGGCTTGACCGATCGCGCGTGCGGACGCACTGTTCATGGAACGTTCCGGACCGATTCGCCGCCTCACCGCGGCGGGCAAGGCAGGAGGCTTCCATGATCGAGATCGGCTTCGACGACGACGGGCTCGACCGGCCGGCTTCCGCGGCGCAGCCTGCCCCCGACCGCGACTGGCGCATCCTCGACGACGGCCTGGAACATCGGGCGAGCGGCTACTTCATCGCCCGCGAGGAGATCGCCAGCCGCCGCGGTGACGGGCTGTGGACCTGGCCGATGCAGCTCGCCGAGAAGGCGTGGTGCGCGCCGGTGGGCTTCCACCGCGTCTTCACCGCCGCGCTCGAGCGCTACGGCGTGGCGGCGGACGTGGAACTCGCGCGCTCCTTCGCCCTCGGCTTCGGCATCCAGGATGCGGGACAGCGTCACAACGACCGCTTCGTCGCCCTCGGCGAGCTGGTGCGCCCGCGCACGGCGGAGCGCAAGCGGGTGCTCTCGGGGGAGGGCCGCCGCACCGGCCGCGAGCGTCCGCGTCAGGGTGCGGACACCCGCGCACCGGCGCTCGACCTCAGCCGCTCGGCCGGCTGAGGGAGGACGGCGACGGGAGGACGGCGACAGGGCCTGCGGCAGGGGGCGCCGAAAACCGGTGATGGTCCGGCGCGATGCCCGAGGTTGCCCGCGCTCCATCGCTTCGTGTAAGGGGTCGCGATCTTTTCAGAAGCGCCATCGGGAACCGGCGGCGAAGCGGGGCCGCAGACCGGCTCGGGCGCCATGGGGGCGTGCCGCGTGAGGGGTCGGCGACGCCGGACTTGAAGAATCGAGAAAGCGGCCAGCCCTAATGTCGAACGAGACCGCCACCTTCGACCGCGTCGCGGACATCATCGCCGAGACGGCGGACATCCCGCGCGACAAGATCACCCCCGAGAGCCACGCCATCGACGATCTCGGCATCGACTCCCTCGCCTTCCTCGACATCGCCTTCGCGGTCGACAAGGCGTTCGGGATCAAGCTGCCGCTGGAGCGCTGGACCCAGGAAGTCAACGAGGGCAAGGTCCCGGCCGAGCAGTACTTCGTGCTGAAGAACCTCTGTGCGCGCATCGACGCGCTGGTCGCCGAGAAGGCCGCCAAGGCCTGATCCGTCGGGCTCCAGGGATTCACGCGCGATGCGGCTCGAATATTTCGAGATGATCGATTCCGTGGTGCGGCTCGACCGCGCCGCCGGCCGCATCGAGGCGCGGGCGCTCGTCCCCGAGGCGAGCCCGGTCTTCGAGGGGCATTTCCCCGGCCACCCGCTGGTGCCGGGCGTACTCCTCACCGAGACCATGGCGCAGGCCTCCGGCTACCTCGTCCTCGCCCATCTCGACTTCGCGCAGATGCCGTTCCTCATGGCCGTGGACAAGGCGCGCTTCCGCTCCTTCGTCGGCCCCGGCGCCGCCCTCGACATCACGGCGAGCCTGGAGCACGACGGCTCGGGCTACGCGGTGACGAAGGCCGCGATCCGCCACGAGGGCAAGGCGCTCTGCGACGCGGAACTCCGGTTCCGCACCATGCCGTTCCCCGCCACCATGGAATCGTTGATCCGCGAACGCGCCCGGAAGATCGGCCTGCTCGAGGGAGACCAGCCGTGAGCCGTCCGCAGGCCCGCGACGTCGTCGTCACCGGGATCGGCCTCGTCTCCTGCGCGGGCGAGGGGATCGAGGCGCATCTGACGGCCTTCGCCTCGGACGCGCCGCCGCGCACGGATGCCGAGACCTTCGCGCCCTATCCGGTGCATCCGGTGGCGCCGCTCGCCCTCGACACGCAGATCCCGAAGAAGTCGGATCAGCGCCAGATGGAGCTCTGGCAGCGGCTCGGCGTCTACGCCGCCGGCCTCGCCCTCGACTCGGCCGGCGTGAAGGACGACGCGGGCTTCAAGTCGGCGCTTCCGCTCGTGGTCGCGGCGGGCGGCGGCGAGCGCGACTACGCCGTCGACGGCGCGATCCTCACCGGCCTGCGCGGGACGAACGAACCCGGCGCCTTCCTCAACGAACGGCTGCTGAACGACCTGCGGCCGACGCTGTTCCTGGCGCAGCTCTCGAACCTGCTCGCCGGCAACATCAGCATCGTCCACGGCGTCACCGGCGCCTCGCGCACCTTCATGGGCGAGGAGTCGAGCGGCGTCGATGCCCTGCGCATCGGCCATGCCCGGATCGCCTCGGGTCAGGTCGACACGATGATGGTGGGCGGCTCGTACAACGCCGAGCGGCCGGACGTGATGGTCATCCACGAGATGGGCGGCTTCCTTCTCAAGAGCGCCTACCGGCCGGTGTTCGAGCGCGGCGGCGAGGGCGATGGCGGCTTCATCCTCGGCAGCGCCGCCGCCTTCCTCGTGCTGGAGGCGGCGGAGCACGCCGCGTCCCGCGGCGCCCGCGCCTTCGCCCGGCTGATGCCGGTGGCCAACGACCGGGTGGCCCGCGCGCCGGGCAGCGTCGCCGCGAGCCTGACCCGGCTGATCGGCGAGGCCGGGATCGAGCGGCCGGACGTGGTCCTCTCGGGCGCCACCGGCCTGTCCGACCTCGCCGCGGAAGAGGTCGCGGGCATCCACGCGGCGCTGCCGGGGGCGGGCATCCGCGCCACGGGCGACGTGATCGGCCACCCGATCGAAGTCGCGGCCCCGTTCGGAGCGGCTCTGGCGGCCGCGCTCTGCGCGGTGGGCTCGGCTCGGGAAGTGGCGGTCACCTCCGTCGGCCACCGCCGCGGCGAGGGCGTGATCCGCGTGGTGAAGGTCTAGAGCATCGTCCCGAAAGGTGGTTGCCGGCTTTCGGACAAAGATGATGCGAAACGAAGAGCTCGAGCATCGTCCTCCGGACGGTGGCCGCCGCGGCCGTTCGGATGCGTCCGGGCGACGAAAGAATGGTCTGAGGCCCCGATGGCAGAACCGCGCTCCTCATCCACCCACGACGCCCAGGGACGCCCGCTCGTCGCGGTGACGGGGCTCGGCATCGTCACCTCGCTCGGCCGCGGCGTCGCCGAGAACTGGGACGCGCTCACCGCCGGGCGCTCGGGCATCCGGGCCATCAGCCGCTTCCCCACCGAGGGACTGCGCACCCGCATCGCCGGCACCGTCGATTTCCTCGACACCGACCCGCTGGTGGCGCCGCTCCTGTCCGAGCGCTTCGCCATGGTCGCGGCCGAGGAGGCGGTGACGCAGTCCGGCATCGGCGCCGGCTTTCCCGGCGGCCTGTTCGTGGCGGTGCCGCCGGTCGAGATGGAATGGCCGCAGCGCCAGGCGCTGGCGGAGGCCGCGGCCGAGCCGGGGGAGGTGACCTATGCCGGCCTGCAGCGCGCCGCAGCGACCCGCCGCTTCGACGCGTGGCACGACCTGTTCATCTTCGGCACGGTGGCCGACCGGCTCGCCGACCGCTTCGGCACGCGCGGTTCGCCGATCTCGCTCTCGACCGCCTGCTCGTCCGGCGCCACCGCGATCCAGCTCGGCGTCGAGGCGATCCGCCGGGGCGAGATGGACGCCGCCCTGTGCATCGGCACCGACGGCTCGGTGAACCCGGAATCGCTGATCCGCTTCTCGCTGCTCTCGGCGCTCTCGACGCAGAACGACCCGCCGGAGGGCGCCTCGAAGCCGTTCTCGAAGAACCGCGACGGCTTCGTCATGGGCGAGGGCGCCGCCGCCCTGGTGCTGGAGAGCGCGGAATCCGCCAGGGCGCGCGGGGCAAAAATCCTCGGCTACGTGCTCGGCTGCGGCGAGAAGGGCGACGGCTTCCACCGCACCCGCTCCAGCCCGGACGGGGCGCCGGTGATCGCGGCGATGCGCGCGGCGCTCGACGATGCCGGCATCGGGCCGGATCGGATCGATCACGTCAACGCCCACGGCACCTCGACGCCGGAGAACGACAAGATGGAGGCGCTCGGCTGCTCGGCGGTGTTCGGCGAGCGGGTCGGACAGCTGCCGATCTCGTCCAACAAGTCGATGATCGGCCACACCCTGACGGCCGCCGGGGCGATCGAGGCGGTGGTCTCGCTGCTGACGATCCGCGAGGGCCGCATCCCGCCGACCATCAACTACGCGGTCCCCGATCCGGCGCTGCTCCTCGACGTGGTGGGAACCGCCCGCGACGCCCGCGTCGCGCGGGTCCTGTCGAATTCCTTCGGCTTCGGCGGGCAGAACACCTGCCTCGTCCTGGGAGACGAGCCGGCATGAGCGCGGAAAAGCGATCCGTCCTCGTCGTCGGCGGCGCCTCCGGGCTCGGCGCGGCGACCGTCCGCGCCCTGGCCTCGGCCGGCCACGCCGTGACCTTCACCTACCGCTCCTCGCCGGAGCGTGCGGCGGCGCTCGCCGACGAGCTGGTGCGGGCGCACGGGGACGGCAGCGCCGCCGCCCGCGCCCTCGACCTGTCGGACCGCGACGCCGTGGAGGCGTTCTGCGACTGGGCCGAGACGCAAGGCTTCTACGGCTACGTCCACAATGCCGGCCAGTCGGCCGACGCGCTCGCGGCCATGCTCGACCGCGAGCGGTCCGAGGCGGCGATGCAGGTGAACTTCTGGTCGATGACCCGGATCGCCAAGGCGCTGGTGCGCGGGATGATCCGGGCGCGCGCCGGCCGCATCGTCGCCATCGGCTCGGTGGCCGCGCTGCAGGCCAATGCCGGCAACGCCGCCTACGCGGCGACCAAGGGGGCCCTGATCGCCTATTGCCGGACGCTGGCGATCGAGTCGGCCAAGCGCGGGGTGACCGTCAACGTCATCGCCCCCGGCTTCATCGACACCGAGATGCTGGCGGCCTATGCCGGCCACCGCGAGGGCATCGAGCGCCAGATCCCGCTCGGGCGCTTCGCCCGGCCGGACGAGGTCGCGGCGCTGGCCGCCTTCCTGATCGGGGAGGGCGGCGCCTACATCACCGGGGCGGTGGTGCCGGTCGATGGCGGGCTGACCGCGATGATGGGCATCCATCGGACCTGACGCGCGCCCGCGATGACCCGCCTCCTGCCCGCCCTGACCCTCGCCCTCATCCTCGCGGGCGATCTGTCCGTCCGGGCGGCCGAGACCTTTCGGGTCGAGGGGCTGCCGCGGGACGACAGCCTGACGATCCGCGAGGCGCCGGATGCGGGTGCGCCGGCCCTCGGGCAGATCCCGGCCGGCCGCCGGGTGCTCGGCTTCGGCTGCACCAACGAGACGCCGAGCGGCCTGACATGGTGCCGGGTCCGGTTCGACCGCACCCTCGGCTGGGCGCGCCGCCGCTACCTGACGCCGGATTGAGCGCCGGCCGGGTGCCGCGTCAGCGCCCGGCCAGCAAGGTCTCGGCCAGGAAGTGGACGACGCGCCGCAGCTCGACCGGCTTCTGAAGCCGCTCCACATCCGCGAAGTCCGGCGGGATCACGCCCTCGTCGTAGCCCGTGATGAACACGAACGGCACGCCGCGCTCCCGTAGCAGGGCCGCCAGGGTGAAGGACGGCCCCGAGCCCAGGTTGATATCCACCAGCGCCGCCTCCGGTGCGCCGTCCTCGAGCGCGTCGCGGGCCGCCTCCTCGGTCGGGCAGGGACCGATCACCTCCGCTCCCGCGCTCAGCAGGGCGCGGGCGGTGTCGGTGGCGAGGTAGTAGTCGTCCTCCACCACGAGGACGCGGTGGCCGCTCAGGTCTGGTTCGCCGGTCATGTCGAGCGCTCCTCCGGACACGGTCGCGCGCTGCGGGGCATCCGTTTCCAGGATGCTCGCTCCGTCGCGCAGGGGAAATTCGAGCCGGCACCGGGCGCCGTCCGGACCGATCTCCAGACGGCCGCGCCCGCTCAGCTCGTAGGGCAGGCGGCCCTCGACCAGTTCGCGGCCGAAGCCGCCGCGAACGGGCGCGGCGTGCGCCCTTCGGCCCTCGTCCCGAGCCGCTCCCGGGCCGCCGGCCTCCACCCAGTCGAATCCCAGCCAGCGCTCGTCCTGCTTCTCGAACAGCGCCCAGCGCACCCGCACGCGGCCCTCCGGCACCGAGAGGGCGCCGTATTTCAAGGCGTTGGTCGCCAGTTCGTGCACCGCGAGCGTCAGGATCTCCGCCGCCTTGGGCGACAGCTCGACCTCGGGTCCGGAAAGGTCGTACTGGTCCTCGCGCAGGGCCTGGGCGCTGACCTCGTCGTGGACGATGGTGGCCACCGGCACGCCCGCGTTGGCGGAGCGGGTCAGCAGCGCCTGGACGCGGGCGAGCGTCAGGAGCCGGCCGCCGACGAGGGAGGCGTAGTCGGCCACGCTCTCCGCCCGCTCGCCGGTGCGGGCGACGATCGAGCGGGTCACCGCCATGATGTTGCGCACCCGGTGCTGCAGTTCGGCCAGCAGCACCGCCTGGTGCCCGGTCAGCAGCTTGGCCTCGGTGGTGTCGGACGAGAGGCCGCCGATGCGCCGCACCCGGCCCTGCTCGTCGCGCAGGGGGAAGAGCGTGCTGCGGATCCAGCGGAAGGCGCCGTCGCTCGGGCGCATGATGCGGAACTCGTTCAGCAGCGGCTCGCCGCTCGCCGCCCGCTGCAGGTTCCGCAGGGCGCGCTCGCGATCCTCCGGCAGCATGTGCCCGGCCCATCGCTGGACGTCGCGCCCGAGCACGTTCGGTTCGACGCCGTAGACCGTCCGCAGCGCCGGGCTGACGAACTCCATCTCGAGCGTCTCCGCGTCGCGGATCCAGAGCACGTCGGAGGACGCCTCGGCGAATTGCCGGAAGCGCTCGTCGCTCTCGCGCAGGCGCAGCTCGGCGCGCTTGGCGCGCAGGGCGTGCCAGATCGCCGGCGCCAGCGCCTCCGCCGCCTCGAGATCCTCCGGCCGGTAACCGCCCTCGCGGTTGCCGAGCCCGATCAGGCCCCGCGTCTTGTCGCCCTGCTTCAGCGGCACGCCGAGGAAGGCGGTCAGCGGCACGTGGTCGGCGGGGGTGCCGACGCGGTCGGGATGGGAGGCCGGGTCGTTGACGATGAAGCCTTCCCCGTCCCGCAGCACCCGCCCGTAGATGCCGTGGACCGCGAGCCCGAGCGCCATCTTGCCCAAGGGGAGGCTGCTGCTCCCCGTGGGCGTGCGGGCGGCATAGTGGGCCCGGCTCCGGTCGCTGAAGAACAGGCCGTCGAGGAGACCGGTCGCCTCGTCGATCTCGCCCATGAAGCCGATGGCGCTGCCGGTCAGCTCCTCGGCCACGTCGAGGGAGATGCGGGCGAGTTCCTCCTCGGAGGACGCGCCCAGGGTCTCGCTGAAGACGAGGTTGATCGCCTGCAGGACGGCGTTGTTGCGTCGGACGCGCTCCTCGGCCTGCCGACGCTCGGTGATGTCGATGGCGACGCCGACGAAGCGGTCCTCGCCGAGCGGCTGTCCGGAACTGCTGAGCCAGCGATACTGGCCGTCGAAGCGGCGAGCGCGGGCCTCGTGCGTGAAGGGCCGGCGCTGGGCGTAAGCCTCCTCGAAGGCGGCGATGTGGGCCGCCGCGTCGTCCGGGTGCAGAAACCGCTCCCAGCCCCGCCCGGAGACGGCATCGAACGTGACACCGAAGAAGTCGAGATAGTGGTTGTTGACGAAGATCGTGCCGCCCGCGTCCACGTCCCAGGTCAGGACCGGCGCGGCGTCGGCCAGGGTGCGCAGCCGCATGTCGGCGTCGCGCGCCGTCCGCTCGGCCCGGGCCCGCTCGATCGCCGCCCAGATGCGCTCGCCGGTCTCCCGCGCGAGGGCGATCTCTGCCTCGGTCCACTCACGGGGCGTCACCATGGAGACCGAGAGGGCGCCGACCAGTTCGCCCCGCTTGAGCAGCGGGATGCCGATCCACGCGACGAGGAGGCCCGTGGCCACGGCGGCCCGGTAACGTTCGGGAACGAGAGGCGACGTGGTGACGTCGGCGAAGGCGATCGGCTGACCCTGCTTGTAGAGGGGGATGCCCCACTCGATGAGGGACACGGGATAGGTGCCGACGAGCGAGGGCCGATCGCCGCTCACGTAATCCTGCCGGATGATCGCGAAGCCCTGCGCCTCGTAGAGCTCGATGTAGTAGGCGTAGTCCGCCTTCAGGTGCTCGCCGAGCAACCGGCAGGCCTCGCCCTGGATCGCGGCCGGATCGGCGAGGGGACGCAGGGCATCGCTCAGCCGGAGCAGGAAGGCCTGCTGCTCCTCACGCTCGCGCAGGGCCAGTTCGGCGAGCTTGTAGTCGTGGATATCCTCGCTCGTTCCGTACCAGCGGACGATGCGTCCCTCGCCGTCGCGGCGCGGCGTGGCCCGCGAACGCAGCCAGCGATAAGTGCCGTCGCGCATGAGCACGCGGTGCTGCATGTCGGCGGGCTCGCCGGTGCGGACGCATGTGCTCCAGTGCTCGGCCATGCGGCCGGCATCGTCCGGGTGCTGCGCCGCCATCCAGCTCTGCCCCACGCCGGACAGGCCGGTCCATTGGTGGAACCGCAGCGGGCAGAAGTCGATGGTCCCGTCGGCCGAAGCGGTCCAGGAGATCTGGGGATTGGACTCGACCGTGTGGCGCAGGTGCTCCTCGCTCTCGCGCAGGACCCGCTCGGCCAGCACCCGATCGGTGGTCTCGAACGCGCCCATGTAGAAGCCGGCGACGCGGCCGGCCTCGTCCCGCAGGGGCGTCCAGCTCGCGGTGTACCAGCCGAAGGGCCGTTCCGGGCGGGAGACGATGTCCCAGTAGCGATCGGTCGTGTGGCGTGCCTGTCCTCCGAGGAGCAGGTCGGCGATCTGACGGCCTTCCGGCGCGGGCCAGCAATCGACGAAGGAGCGTCCCAGCGGCGGCGGCTCGATCGCTCGCAAGACTTCGTCGTACTGGTCGTTATACATCACATTGAGATCCGCCCCCCAGGCGATGACGCCAAGATGGGGCGCGCCGAGCATCATCTCGACGACGGTCTTCAAGCTCTGCGGCCAGCCTTCGATCGGCCCAAGCGATGTGCGCGCCCAATCGAAAGCGCGAATACGCTCAGCCATTCCTCCACCGCGGGGCCAGTCGCTCGTCTCTCTGCGCATCTCTCCGTGTAGAGACACGCTTTGCCCCGAAAAGTCACTCACGCGGATTTGCGGATCTGTGACGGAATTGGAAAAGACCGATCTCGGGGCGCCGTGGGGTTTATGACCCGCTTGACCCGGATCGTCCCCCTGCCGGCGGCGGCGCGGCCGGAGCCCTCCACGCCGCCGCCGTTTCGCGATAGGGAGACCCCGGCCACACCCGGCCGGCCTCCCCCAGGGATCCCGGTCGGGAGCGGCCGGCCCATCCCGACGGCAGACGAGATCTCTTCAGATGCAAGCCCTCCAGCTCTTCGGCGACCGCGACCTGCGCCTCACCGAGGTCGAGCCGCCGCCCGCGCCCGGGCCGGGCGAGGTGCAGGTGCGGGTGCGCGCCGTCGGGCTCAACTTCATCGACGTGTGGGGCTTTCGCGGCATGGCGTTTGCCAAGCGCAAGCTGCCGCTCACCGTCGGCGCGGAGGCCGCGGGCGAGATCGCGGCGGTCGGCGAGGGCGTCGAGGGGCTGTCGGTGGGCGATGCCGTGGTGCCCTACGGTGCCCTGACCTGCGGCCGGTGCCGCGCCTGCCGCGAGGGCCGCGACAACCTGTGCGAGGACGTGTCCGGCGTGATGGGTTTCCATCTCGACGGCTTTTCCCGCGAGCGGGTGAACCTCCCGGCCCGCCTCGTCGTGAAGGTGCCGGCGGGCGTCGATCCCGTCCAGGCGGCCTGCGCCGGCATCGCCTTCGGCACCGTGCAGCACATGCTGTTCGACAACGCGCGGCTGGAGCCCGGCGAGTCGATCCTCGTCCATGCCGGCGGCTCGGGGATCGGCACGGCGGCGATCAAGATGGCCAAGGCGATCGGCTGCACCGTCTACACGACGGTGGGCGACGACGCGAAGGGCGAGAAGGCGCGGGCGCTCGGTGCCGACCACGTCATCAACTACCGCGAGGAGCGCTTCGAGGGCGAGGTGCGCCGCCTGACCAAGCGCAAGGGCGTGGACGTGGTGTTCGAGCATGTCGGACCCGAGACCTGGAACGGGTCGCTGCTCTGCCTGAAGCGCGGCGGACGGCTCGTCACCTGCGGCTCGACCTCGGGCGTCTCGGTGCAGATGAACCTGATGCAGCTGTTCCAGCAGCAGTACCGCATCACCGGCTCGTTCGGCTGCCGCATCGCCAACATCCGCGAGAGCCTCGACAAGATGGCCGCGGGCCTCACCCCCGTCATCGACACGGTGCTGCCGCTGGCCGACTTCGCCAAGGGCCTGGAGCGGCTGGAATCGCGAAAGGTGTTCGGGAAGATCCTCGTGACGCTCTGACGCTCAGGCGAAGAGCCGGGTCGCGAGGCCGGGAAGGTCGCGGACGCTGTCCGCCACGTGGCCCGCGGCGCGGGCGCTCGCGGGCCACGTGGCGGA
>NZ_BPRD01000364.1 GCF_022179745.1 Methylorubrum podarium | reverse complement strand
CCGGCTGATCGAGCGCATCGGCGTCGAGCGCCGCGTCCACACCCAGGGCGAGGCCAAGGCGATGCTCGACCCGTTCCGCCCGGAGAACCCGCAGGACATCGCCCGGCTGAAGGAGATCCAGGCCGACGTGCAGGCCCTGTTCACGGGCCTCGTGCGCGAGCGCCGGCCCAAGCTCGACGCGAGCCGCGACCTGTTCACCGGCGCGGTCTGGACCGGGCGGCAGGCGCTCGAGCTCGGCCTCGTCGATGCGCTGGGCGACCTGCGCGGCACGCTGCGCGCCCGCTACGGCGAGACGGTCGACCTGCGCCTCGTGGCCGAGACCCGCGGCTCCTGGCTCGCCCGCCTGCTGCGCCGCGCCGGGCCGGGCCAGACCGCCGAACTGCCCGACGCGCTGATCGCGGCGGTGGAGGAGCGCGCCGCCTGGGCACGGCTGGGATTGTAGGCGAGGTCCGGTTCCGGCCCCCGCGTCGGCGGCGTCCGTTCCGTCACCGGCTTGCCGATAAGCCCGACATACTGTACCGATCGGTCTTGTCCTAACCGATCGGTACAGAAAGGTCTGCCATGTCCCGTCCCCCGCTTCCGCCCTTCACCGATGAGACCGCCGCGCAGAAGGCGCGCATGGCGGAGGATGCCTGGAACAGCCGCGATCCCGAGCGGGTCGCGCTGGCCTACACGCCGGACAGCGTCTGGCGGAACCGGGCCGAGTTCGTTCGCGGGCGCGAGGAGATCGCTGCCTTCCTGCGGCGCAAGTGGGCGCGTGAGCTGGAGTACCGGCTGATCAAGGAGGTCTGGGCGCATCAGGGCAACCGCATCGCCGTGCGCTTCGCCTACGAGTGGCGCGACGACAGCGGCCAGTGGTTCCGCTCCTACGGCAACGAGAACTGGGAGTTCGACGAGGCGGGACTGATGCGCCGCCGGATCGCCTCCATCAACGACCTGCCGATCGCCGAGGCCGACCGGAAGTATCACTGGCCCCTCGGCCGCCGGCCGGACGACCACCCCTCCCTGAGCGATCTGGGGCTGTAGCGCGTGGCCCGCACCGTTGCCGAGCGGTCCGACGTGCTGCCGGTGCTCGCGGAGGTGTTCCGCGAGCACGGCTACGAGGGCGCGAGCCTGTCGCTGATCTCGACGGCGACGGGGCTCGGCAAGGGCAGCCTCTATCACTTCTTCCCCGGCGGGAAGGCGGAGATGGCGGACACCGTGCTAGTGGAGATCGACGGCTGGTTCGAGACCAACGTGTTCCGCCCCCTGCGGGAGGCGGATGACCCGGCGGCGGCCGTGGCGGCGATGTTCGCGACGGTCGCCGACTACTTCCGCTCCGGCCGCCGCGTCTGCCTCGTCGGGGCCCTGAGCCTGAGCGATGCCCGCGACCGTTTCGCGGGCCGGCTCCGGGACTATTTCGCCCGCTGGGTCGAGGACCTCGCCGGGGCGCTCGCCCGCGCGGGACACGCGCCCGAGACGGCCGGCGCCCTCGCCGAGGAGGCCGTGGGCGGCATCCAGGGCGCGGTGGTTCTGGCCCGCGCCCTCGACCGGACGGAGGTGTTCGAGCGGATCGTCACCGGGTTGCGGGAACGGTGCCTCGCCCGCCCGTGAGAGCGTTCCGTCTCAGCGCGCGCAGCCGGCCGGGGCGCCGTAGCCGGAATAGACGACCCGGACCTTGCGGGCGCAGGTCTCGGCCGCCGGCATCGCGGCGACCGGGGCGACCTCGACGGGCGTGACCGCCACCGTCTTCTCGACCGTCGCGGTGCCGTCGGGCGTGGCGAGCGCGTTCGACGCGCCCATCATCAGCGACGTGGTGGCGAGAGCGGCCGCGACGAGCGCGGCGAAAACAGTCAATCCCTTGCGCATGATCTGTCTCAGACTGGTATCCGCTCGCCCGGAGGAGCGAAGCGAGGCTGTTCCTTTGCCGCATTAACTTGGCTGAAAGCTTTGCCGTTCCCGCTCTGAGCCCTCGAACCGCAAAAAGATGTGCCGGGACGCACCGGGGGGCCGCGGCGTGCCCCGTCCGGGGCCTCCGGCTCGCAAAAGCCGGCCGGCGCCCCATATCAGGGACACCCTCCGCGCAATTCCGTGCCTTGGGCGTTCAAGCGGAGGCCGACATGGCTCTTGCTCCGGAAAAGGGGGGCGCACGCCCCGTCTCTTCGTCCGACTTCAACGAACGCGTGAAACGCCTCCTGGCGGCGAAGCCGGCGGTCGAGGCCGTTCCGAAGGAGCGCAAGGACAAGCGGACCTTCGGCCGCTCCGCGCCGCGGACCTGACCGACCTGCGGGGTGCCGTCGCTTGACACCCCGCCCCCCGCTCTTAAACGGTCCGGCAGCTTCCCACCTGCCGGATCTTTCATGTCGAGCGACGCCGACCTTTCGCCCAAACGCTCGTTCCAGGGCCTGATCCTGACGCTGCAGCGCTTCTGGGCGGCCAAGGGCTGCGTGATCCTCCAGCCCTACGACATGGAGGTCGGCGCGGGCACCTTCCATCCGGCCACCACCCTGCGGGCGCTCGGCCCGAAGCCCTGGAAGGCGGCCTACGTGCAGCCCTCCCGCCGCCCGAAAGACGGGCGCTACGGCGAGAACCCGAACCGGCTGCAGCACTATTACCAGTTCCAAGTGATCCTGAAGCCGAACCCGCCGAACCTCCAGGAGCTCTACCTCGCCTCGCTGGAGGCGATCGGCGTCGATCTCAAGCTCCACGACATCCGCTTCGTCGAGGACGATTGGGAGAGCCCGACGCTCGGTGCCTGGGGCCTGGGCTGGGAATGCTGGTGCGACGGCATGGAGGTGAGCCAGTTCACCTACTTCCAGCAGGTCGCCGGCTTCGAGTGCGCGCCGGTGGCCGGCGAGCTGACCTACGGTCTCGAGCGGCTGGCGATGTACGTGCAGGGCGTGGAGAACGTCTACGATCTCAACTTCAACGGCGGCGAGGGCGACGAGCGGGTCACCTACGGCGACGTCTTCCTCCAGGCCGAGCAGGAATATTCCCGCCACAACTTCGAGGCCGCCGACACGGCGATGCTGTTCCGCCACTTCGCCGACGCGGAGAAGGCCTGCCGCGCCTACCTCGAAGCCGGCGCCCCCGAAACGGACGGCGCGCGCCACCGGATCGTGCAGCCCGCCTACGACCAGTGCATCAAGGCGAGCCACGTCTTCAACCTGCTCGACGCCCGCGGCGTCATCTCGGTCACCGAGCGCCAGAGCTACATCCTGCGGGTGCGCGAGCTGGCCAAGGCCTGCGGCGCCGCGTGGCTGAAGACCGAGGCCGGCGGTCACGCCGCCGCGGCCTGAGATGCGCCGCCGCGCCGTCCTCGCCCTCGCCCTGCCCCTCGCCTTCGGGCTCCTCGCCGGGCCGGCCCTCGCGCAGTCCGCGACCGATTCGGTGGAGACCGTGCGGGCCTTCTACGCGGCGGACGACATCAACGCGGTGCGCTTCTACGCGAAGCGGCTGCGCGCCCTCTACGAGCGCGACCAGCGCGAGGCGAAGGGCGAGGTCGGGCGGCTCGGCTTCGCCTTCCACGTGAACGGCCAGGACACCGAGCCGGGCTTCGCCAAGTCCCTGACGCTCGCGCCGCTCTCGAGCGAGGGCGACCGGGCCGAGGTGCGGGCGACCTTCCGCAACGGCGGCCCGCAGGAGCTGCGCTACAGCCTCGTGCGCGAGGCGGGGGCCTGGAAGATCGCCAATGTCCGCTCGCTGAAGGGCGAAACCTGGGATCTGATCGCCATCCTCTCGGAGCCCCTGCAGTAGCGCGGGCCAAGCCGCACATCCGAGGGCTGTCTCCGTCATCGAAGCGACATCTGAGGGGCGTAGGCGCGCCGCCATTCGAAGGCTGATGAGACGCGCACGATGTCCGACCTGCCCGATGCCCCGACCCTCGACGCGGTGATCGCGCACCGCTTCTCCCGGCGCGACCTGATGCGCGGCTCGCTCGCCGCCGCCCTCGCCGCCGGCATCGCGCCGCAGGCCACACCGGCTGCGGCGGCCGACGCGCCGGCCTTCGACTTTCCGGAACTGACCGCCGGCGTCGATGAGCACCTGCACGTCGCCGAGGGCTACGAGGCGAAGCCGCTGCTGCGCTGGGGCGATCCGCTGTTTCCCGGCGCGCCCACCTTCGATCCGAGGAAGCAGAGCGCCGCGAATCAGGAGCGCCAGTTCGGCTACAACAACGATTTCGTCGGCTTCATCCCCCTCGATCAGGAGGGCCGGCGCGGCCTGCTCGTGGTCAATCACGAGTACACGAATGCCGAGCTGATGTTTCCCGGCCTCCAGGCCGCCGACCGCAAGGGCGTGATCGCCGGCTTGAGCCCGGAACAGGTCGCGGTCGAGATGGCCGCCCATGGCGGTTCGGTGGTGGAGATCGTCCGCGAGGCCGACGGCTGGCGCCCGGTGAGCGGCTCGCCCTATACCCGCCGCATCACCGCGCAGACGCCGATCGACCTCACCGGCCCGGCGGCCGGCCATCCCCGTCTCGTGACCGAGGCCGATCCGAGCGGCCGGCGGGTGCTCGGCATGATCAACAACTGCTCGGGCGGCGTCACGCCCTGGGGCACGTGGCTCTCGGGCGAAGAGAACATCAACTACTATTTCGGCGGCGCCCTCCCCGCCGGGCATCCGGAGGCCGCCAACGCCAAGGCCATCGGCATGGGCAGCCTGCAATATGCCTGGAGCCGCTTCCATCCGCGCTTCGATCTCGCGCAAACCCCGAACGAGCCGAACCGCTTCGGCTGGGTGGTCGAGATCGACCCGTTCGATCCGGGCTCGACCCCCAAGAAGCGCACGGCGCTCGGCCGGTTCAAGCACGAGGGCGCGGCGGGCGCCCGGTCGCTCGACGGGCGCTACGTCGTCTATCTCGGCGACGACGAGCGCTTCCAGCACGTCTACCGCTTCGTCAGCGACGGCCGCGTGCAGGCGGAGCGCGGCGCAAACGCCGACCTGCTCAATTCCGGCACTCTCAGCGTCGCCCGGTTCGAGCCCGACGGCACCGGCCGCTGGCTGCCGCTGGTCCACGGTGCGAACGGGCTCGTCACGGAGAACGGCTTCGCCTCCCAAGCCGACGTGCTGATCGAGACCCGCCGTGCCGCCAAGCAGCTCGGCGCCACGCCGATGGACCGGCCCGAGGACATCGAGGCGAACCCGCGCACCGGCCGCGTCTACGTGATGCTGACCAACAACGTGAAGCGCACCGCCGACCAGACCGATCCGAGCAACCCGCGCGGTCCCAACGCCTTCGGCCACGTCATCGAGATCGCCCCCGACGGCACGGACCACGGCGCCGACACCTTCCGCTGGGAGGTGCTGGTGCGCTGCGGCGACCCTTCGAAGCCGGAGGTGAAGGCGAGTTTTTCCGCCCTCACCACCGAGAACGGCTGGTTCGGCATGCCCGACAACTGCGCCTTCGACGGCCGCGGCCGGCTGTGGATCGCCACCGACGGCAACAACCGCCGCGCCACCGGCCGCGCCGACGGCATCTGGGCGGTGGAGACGGAGGGGCCGCGCCGGGGCACGGCGCGCCACTTCCTGCGGGTGCCGGTGGGCGCGGAGATGTGCGGCCCCTGCTTCACCCCCGACGACGAGACCTTCTTCGTCGCCGTCCAGCATCCCGGCGAACCCGACGAGGAGAACGCGCTCGGTTCCTACGAAAGGCCCTCGACCCGCTGGCCGGACTTTTCGCCGGACATGCCGCCGCGGCCGTCCGTGGTGGCGGTGCGGCGCACGGGCGGCGGGCGGATCGGGTGACGGGCCGGATTGTCAGAAATGACAATCGGTGGAGGCGCGATGATCACAAACAGGGTGTTTGTGATCATCGCCACGCCCTCGCGCTCATCCTGACGAAGCGGCGGCGTTGACAGACAGGGCCCGTCCCCCATCTCGACGCGGCTAAAGCGGCCGGCTATTCCCGCGCGCATGCCTGACCTCCTGCTCGAACTCCGCTCCGAAGAGATCCCCGCGCGCATGCAGCGGCGTGCGGCCGAGGATCTGAGGAAGCTCGTCACCGACGCGCTGGTCGAGCGCGGTTTCCTCTACGAGGGCGCCAAGGCCTTCGCGACGCCGCGGCGGCTGGCGCTGCACGTCGCCGGGCTGCCCCCGCGGGGCGAGGCCGTGCGCGAGGAGCGGCGCGGCCCCCGCGTCGGCGCGCCGGACGCCGCCGTGCAGGGCTTTCTCAAGAGCGCGGGGCTCGCCAGCCTCGATCAGGCCACCACCGTCACCGATCCGAAGAAGGGCGAGTTCTACCTCGCGGTGATCGAGCGGCCCGGCCGCGAGACGCTGGACGTGCTGGCCGAGATCCTGCCGGGCATCATCAAAAGCTTCCCCTGGCCGAAATCGATGCGCTGGGGCGCGGCCTCGGCGCAAGCAGGCTCCCTGCGCTGGGTGCGCCCGCTGCAGTCGATCGTCGCGACCTTCGGCCCCGAGACCGAGACGCCGGAGGTCGTGCCGTTCTCGGTCGAGGGGATCACGGCCGGCACGGTCACGGTCGGCCACCGCTTCCTCGCGCCCGAGCCGTTCGAGGTGCGCCGCTTCGACGACTACGCGCAGGCGTTGGAGCGCGCCGACGTGATCCTCGACGCCGACCGGCGCAAGGACATCATCCTGCACGACGCGAGGGATCTCGCCTTCGCCCGCGGC
>NZ_BPRD01000363.1 GCF_022179745.1 Methylorubrum podarium | reverse complement strand
ACCTACGTCACCGGAACCGTGGTGCGCTTCGGCGCGGGTGTCGCCAACCTGATCCTGCACAAGCCGGCGCCCTCCTTCTGGCTGCAGGCGCCGCTCTGGGGCGCGCTCAGCACCGGCGCCGTGGTCGGCGGCTTCCTGCACGGATGGTTCGGCGAGCGGGCCTTCCTGTTCCCGGCCGGCTTCGCCGCCCTGCTGGCGGTGGTCTCGCTGGTGCTGACGCTCCTGCTCAAGGACACGCCCTACGTCTCGGGCCTCGCCGCCCCGCAGCCGGACGCCCATCCGGAGGCGAAGCCGACGGCGACCGTGCCGGCCGCGGTCTGAGCGCGGCCCGCTGCATCGCCGGAGCATCGTCTCTTTCCGAAAGCCGGCAACCACCTTTCGGGACGATGCTCTACCCGTCGTCACCCGGGCCGCCGCGCAGCCGCTTGACGCCGCTGCGGCGGCTCTTCTCGTCGAGGCGCCGCTTCTTCGAGGCCAAAGTCGGCCGGGTGGCGCGGCGCGGGGTCGGCGGCACCGCCGCCTCCGCCACCATGGCCGCGAGTCGCTCCCGGGCATCGGCCCGGTTGCGCTCCTGCGTGCGGAAGCGCTGGGCGGTGATGACGAGCACGCCCTCCCCCGTCAGGCGCCGGCCGGCGAGCCGCATCAGCCGCACCGCCACGGCGTCGGGCAGGCTGCGGGAGCGGCGCACGTCGAAGCGCAGCTGCACCGCGGTCGAGAGCTTGTTGACGTTCTGCCCGCCGGGACCCGAGGCGCGCACGAAGCTCTCCTCGATCTCGGCCTCGTCGATCTCGATCTGCGGCGTGCAGCGGAGCGCCATGGCGGTCGCCCTTCCGGCCCCGGATCAGCCCGCCTCGCCGGGGGTGCGGGCCCGCACCGCCAGCGCGTGCAATCCGCGCTTAAAAGCATCGTCGAGGAGCCCGTTGACGAGCCTGTGACGCTCGACCCGGCTCTTCCCCTCGAACGCCGCCGACACGACATCGAGCCGGAAATGGGTCTCGCCTTCCGGCCGTGCACCGGCATGGCCGGCGTGGAGATGGGACTCGTCCACGACATCCAGCGCGGTCGGCGCCAGTTCGGCGTCCAGGCGCCCGGCGATCCAGTCCTTCAGGGTCCCGGTCATCGTGTCCTCGCTGCGAACGAACGTGCTTCGAAAGTGTTTGCGACAGTGTCCATCTGGCACGGTCCGGGCACAAAAGCGTCAACCCCGGATCGGCGCATGCGGCATCAGGCCCGACGGCCTTCCCGTCGGCGCATCCGCCCCTCATAATCGGCCCGTCATGGATCTCAACTCGCCGCTGTTCGACCGCATCCGCATCAAGCCGACCTGCGACGATCCCAAGTCGGGAGCGAAGGCGGGGACGCGCGGCGGTGCGCGGGCCGGTGCCGGAACGGCGGCGACCGAGGCGGCGTGCGAGGCGCAGGGCTGCACCCATCCGGGTCTCTACCGCGCCCCCAAGGGCCGCAAGCAGGAGGGGCAGTACTGGCGCTTCTGCATCGATCACGTCCGCGCCTACAACGCCGCCTACAACTATTTCGACGGCATGAACGATGCCGCGGTCGAGGCCTATCAGAAAGACGCGATGATCGGCCATCGGCCGACATGGTCGATGGGCGTGAACCCGGCGGCCGGCGGCGAGGGCAAGGGCGCCAAGCCCGGCGACAAGCCCGAGGCCGAGCGCGACTGGGCCTATGCCGACCCGCTCGGCATCCTGCGGGCCAACGGGCTCGGCGGCGGCGCGAACCGGCGTCAGGCGCCCCAGGAGCCGCAGCGGCCGCGCCACTCGGCGGCGGTGCGCAAGGCGCTCGACGTGATGGGGCTCGAGGAGACCGCCGACACGGCGGCGATCAAGGCGCAGTACAAGACGCTGGTGAAGCGCTTCCACCCGGATGCCAATGGCGGCGACCGCTCCTTCGAGGATCGCCTGCGCGACATCATCCGCGCCCACGACGTGCTGCGCGCGGCCGGGATGTGCTGAGCGCCGCCCCTTCCGCGCCGTGCCGGTCATCGGCACGGGCTGTGCGTGCGGCCCCTGCGCCGTGCGCCGATCCGTCCGGCGGCGGGTGGGGCAGCAAATGTCCGTGCGCGTCCTATATGCATCGGGTACCGCTTCCTCGCGAAGCCGGCTTCCCGGATGTGCCGTCCTCTGGGCCGGCCCCTCTTTCTGGCTGAGCCCCCTTGGCGATGCCGAGGGGCGGCGCTTAAGGAAGACATCCGCCCGCTTCCCTGTGGGCCGCCCGGCAGGTGAGTGACGATTGAAAGCGCGGTCGCGCGGGCTTCACGCTCGTCCCGGCCGCCCCGATGAGGTTCCGTATGCTGTCTGACGATACGCCCGCTTCCCTGCCCGACCGCCAGGTTTCCGTCCGCGAGGTGTTCGGTATCGACCTCGACCTCAAGGTGCCGGCCTATTCCGAACCCGAGGAGCACGTGCCGGACCTCGATCCGGACTACATCTTCGACCGGGAGACGACGCTCTCGATCCTCGCCGGCTTCGCGCGCAACCGCCGCGTCATGGTCACCGGCTATCACGGCACCGGCAAGTCGACCCATATCGAGCAGGTCGCGGCGCGGCTGAACTGGCCCTGCGTGCGGATCAACCTCGACAGCCACGTCTCGCGCATCGACCTCGTCGGCAAGGACGCCATCGTCCTGCAGGACGGCAAGCAGGTCACCGCCTTCCAGGACGGCATCCTGCCCTGGGCGCTGCAGAACAACGTCGCCCTCGTCTTCGACGAGTACGATGCCGGCCGCCCCGACGTGATGTTCGTGATCCAGCGCGTGCTGGAGGTCTCCGGCCGCCTGACGCTGCTCGACCAGAAGCGCGTCATCCGCCCGCATCCGGGCTTCCGCCTGTTCGCCACCGCCAACACGGTCGGCCTCGGCGACACGTCCGGCCTCTATCACGGCACCCAGCAGATCAACCAGGGCCAGATGGACCGCTGGTCGATCGTGACCACGCTGAACTACCTGCCGCACGACCGCGAGGTCGACATCGTGCTCTCGAAATCGCCGCACTACCGGAGCGACGGCGGGCGCGACACGGTCAACCGCATGGTGCGGGTGGCCGACCTCACCCGCAACGCCTTCATGAACGGCGATCTCTCGACCGTCATGAGCCCGCGCACGGTCATCACCTGGGCCGAGAACGCCGACATCTTCCGCGATATCGGCTTCGCCTTCCGGGTGACCTTCCTCAACAAGTGCGACGAGTTGGAGCGGCCCCTGGTGGCCGAGTTCTACCAGCGCGCCTTCGGCAAGGAACTGCCCGAGAGCGCGCTGAACGTCGCGCTGAGCTGACCGGACAGCCGTCCCGGCGCCGACAGGCGGCCGGGACGGCGCCGGTCCCCCGGTATCGAGGCGCTGCCCCGACCGGGCCTTCGAACTCGATTCGGTGGCGTCCGCGAAGATATGGCCCTGACCAACCGCCCCAAGACCGGTGATCGCAAGGAACCCGGCGCCGAGCCGCTGAAGCGCTCGGTGGCCGGCTGCCTGCGCGCCATCGCCAAGCGGCCGGAGATCGAGGTCACCTATGCCAGCGACCGGCCGGCCCTGATCGGCGACAAGGCGCGCCTGCCCGAGCCGACCCGGCGGATCACCGCCGAGGACGCGGCGATCCTGCGCGGGCACTCCGACTCGATGGCGCTGCGCCTCGGCTGCCACGACACCAGCGTCCACCGCCGGCTCGCCCCCGACAACGCCGCGGCGCGTGCGGTCTACGACGCGGTCGAGCAGGCCCGCGTCGAGGCGATCGGCTCGCGCCGGCTCGATGGCGTGGCCGCCAACATCACCGCGATGCTGGAGGACCGCTACCATCGCGGCGGCAAGTACGAGAACATCACCGACCGGGCCGACGCGCCGATGGAGGACGCCGTCGCGCTCATGGTGCGCGAGCGCCTGACCGGCCAGAAGCCGCCGCCCGCCGCCGCCCGGATCGTCGATCTGTGGCGCGAGCATATCGAGGCGCGGGCCGGCAAGAACCTCGACGGGCTGCTCGGCTCGATCGAGAACCAGCGCAGCTTCGCCCGCTCGGTGCGCGATCTGCTCTCCTCCCTCGACATGGCCGACGAGACCCCGCTCGATCAGGACGACGAGAGCGACGAGGACGAGAACCAGGCCCAGGACGACGAGCAGAGCCCGAGCGAGGGCGAGGCCGAGGAGAAGAGCCAGGGCGACCGCGCCGAGATCGAGGTGAGCGACGAGGCCACCGACGAACTCGACGAGGGCGCGACCGAATCCGCCGACGCGCCCTCCGGCGAACTGCCGGAGGAGGCCGAGGACTCGGAATCGGAGGAGGCGTCCGAATCCTGGCGCCCGCCGAGCCAGCGCGGCAACGAGCGCACCGGTCCCGATTACCGGGTCTACAACCCGCGCTTCGACGAGATCGTCGAGGCCGAGGAGCTCTGCGACGCCGAGGAGCTGACGCGGCTGCGCAGCTACCTCGACAAGCAGCTCGCC
>NZ_BPRD01000362.1 GCF_022179745.1 Methylorubrum podarium | reverse complement strand
TGACGCTCGGCGGCCGCTACACGCTCGACTCGCTGATGATCGACCTAGCCGGGGGCGACAACAGCCTGACGGCGGCGGGCCTCTACACGATGGGCGGCGCGCTCGCGATCCGCACCGGCACGGGCCGCGACGTCATCGACCTCCAGGGCAGCTACACCGCCGGCTCGATGGAGATCGATGCGGGCGACGGCCAGAACGACATCACCCTGACCGGCACCTACCGGATCACGGATGCCTTCACGATCCGCGGCGGGTCGGGCAGCGATACACTGCTGGATGTCCGCACGTCCGGCGGCGTGACGAGCCGGGCCGACGTCCGGGCCGGCTCGCTCTCGATCGATCTGGGCGACGGCAACAACACCCTGCGGCTCTCGGGCGACTACGCGACCCCGTCGGGGGCGACCACGATCCGCACCGGTTCGGGCGACGACAGCATCGATCTGCAGGGCAACTACACGGCGAAGTCGATGAGCGTCGATGCCGGCGCCGGCACCAACGCGCTGACTCTGACCGGCACCTATCGCGTCTCCGATTCCCTGACGATCACGGCCGCGGGCGGCAACGACACGCTGACCGACCTGCGCGCGGTGAGCGGCACGGTGGCGAAGGCCGATATCGAGGCGGCATCGCTCGCGATCTCCCTCGGCGACGGCGACAACACGACCACCCTGGCCGGCAAGTACACGATCGGCAACGCCTTCTACCTGACCGGCGGGGCCGGCATCGACCGTCTGACCGACCACCGCCTCGCGGGCGCCGTGGTCACGGACGCCATCGAACTCTCGGCGGCCTCGATCACGATCACGCTCGGCGGCGGCGCGAACCGCGTCGCGCTCGCCGGCAGCCACGAGGCGAGGACGGGGGCGTTCACCCTGACCGCCGGGACCGGCGACGACACCGTCATCGACGCGGCCCTGGTCGGCGGCGTCGCCGTGAAGACTGCGACGATCAAGGGCGCCAGCGTCGCCATCGATCTCGGCGCGGGCGACAACGCGCTGACGCTGCTCGGCACCACCATCGCCACCTCGACGCTGGCGCTGACCAGCCTCGGCGGGCGCGACCAGTTCGCCCTGCGCGGCCGGGTCCGCGCGGCGGCGACGACGATCAAGCTCGGTGCGGGCGACGACACGCTCGACCTCGCCGTCAGCGAGATCGCCGGCCAGACCCGGGTGCTCGGCGAGGACGGAGCCGACCGGATCAACGTCGATCGCCTGCCCTCGCTCACCAGCAAGACCGGCACGGGCACCGACACCCTCGACATCGACGGCGGCCAGGACACGGACACGATCCGCATCCAGGTGAACGGCGCGTCGTCCTACCGCATCAACGTCACGGATTCCGGCAATCCGGACCGCGGCGTCGACACCCTGACCATCCTCGGCACGGATGCCGCGGACCAGTTCCTGCTGCGGCGCAACTTCGTGGCGCTCCTCCACCCGAACGCCGACGGCACCTACCCGGCGGACGCCGTCGTCGAGCGGATCAACTACGACATGAGCGTCAACGGGCGCGTCGTCGTCGAGGGCAGCAAGGGCGACGACCGCTTCGCGCTCGACGACACCGCGGCGCTGATGACCATCGACGGCGGCGAGGGCAACGACTTCTTCCAGGTCGGCCAGGTCTTCGCGAGCCTGCGCGACACGGCCAACGGCCTGCTCGGCGAGGACGTGTTCGAGACCACGCCGCTGTCCTTCGGCGGCCACCTCTCCCGCGGCATCTCGATCCCGGCGTTGATCTACGGCGGCACCGGCGACGACACCTTCCAGGTCTACTCGAACAAGGCGGACCTGCGCCTCGAAGGCGAGGACGGCGACGACACCTTCATCGTGCGCGCCTTCGCCCTGTCCGGCTCGAACCCGCAGGACAACAAGATCAAGCTCAATGCCGGCGCCGGCAACGACCGGATCGAGTACAACATCAACGCGCCGCTCGATATCGACGGCGGCACCGGCTTCAATAAGATCGTCGCCCTCGGCACCGAGTTCGCCGACACCTTCGTCGTGACCAAGGACGGCATCTTCGGTGCCGGCCTGTCGATCCGCTTCACCAACATCCAGGCGGTGGAGGTCGACGGCCTGGAGGGCGACGACACGTTCTACGTGCTCTCCACGCCGCCGGGCGTCGTCACCACCCTGATCGGCGGGACGGGCAGCGATACCTTCAACGTTGCCGGCGACGTCAGCGGC
This sequence comes from Methylorubrum podarium, assembly GCF_022179745.1. Lineage (GTDB taxonomy): Bacteria > Pseudomonadota > Alphaproteobacteria > Rhizobiales > Beijerinckiaceae > Methylobacterium > Methylobacterium podarium. The sequence goes on along the minus strand of NZ_BPRD01000362.1, from coordinate 6,100 downwards.
GAGGTCGTGGCGCGCGATGCCAAGGGCAATTCGGCGGTCATCAACCACACCGCGGCGAGCACCGATCCGCGCTACGACGGCCTGTTCGTGCCGGGCATCACCGCCTCGGTCGCCACGGCGGACCGCGGCAGCGTCAGCGACGGGGGCGGCCTGACGCTGCGCGAGGATTCGGCGATCACGACGCCGAACGCCGAGGGCAGCAGCACCGGCTCCTACAAGGTCGCGCCGCCCGCCCCGACGCGGACCCCGCTCGGCCAGAACGACTGGGCGGTGCTCACTGTCTCCGCGGCGCAATCCTCGGCGCAGATGCGGGCGCTGGCCGGGAACGCCGGAACGGTCGAGGTCTCGCTCGACGGCATCACGTGGTCGGATGCCCTGACGCTCCGCTTCACCACCGTCCTCAGGAACGGCGTCTACGTCTGGACGCCGGAGCAGACCGTCCTCGTCCGCGCCAAGTCGGACACGGCCGCCGAGGGCGAGCAGAGCGTGGCCATCGGCCACTCGGTCGTCAGCTCCAACGACGAGGTGAACACGACCTACGTCCGCACGACGCTGGTGAAGGTCATCGACAACGACAAGCCGGGCCTGATCATCGTCGAGAGCGGCGGGAGCACCTCGATCATCGAGATGACCCGCGGCCGGGCCGCCCAGGCGCAGAACCAGGACGGCTACACCGTCGTCCTCAACAACCCGCCGCTGGCGAACGAGACGGTCACCGTCACCCTCAGCGTGCCGCGGGACCGGCTGTCGCAGCTCGTCTTCACCGACGCGTCGGGCAACGTCCTGCCGACCGACGGGGACGGCTTCGCGTACCTCACCTTCAACGCCGGCAACTGGAACCAGCCGCAGACCGTGCGCGTGTCGTCGCCGGCCGACGACACGCCCGAGAACCGCTACATCGCGGAGATCACCCACATCGTGAAGAGCGAGATCGCCGGCGCGGGCGGCGAGGGCTTCTTCAAGGCGGCGCTCGTCGGCGCTCCGGTGGTGCGCGTCCAGGTGACGGACGGCAACACGGCGGGCGTCGTGGTGACCCCGGCCGAGGGCGGCGTCGTCGTGACGCCGGGCCAGCCGTCCTACTACGACGTGGTTCTGACGACCGCGCCGCGCGGATCGGTGACGATCACCCTGGCGGGCGACGGCCAGACCCTCACGGACAGCGCCGACCCGCGCTTCACCCGGGCGACGGCCACGACCCCGGCCACGATCACCTTCGACGCGTCGAACTTCGACCGGGCCGTGCGCGTCAAGGTGCTGAGCAACCCCGACGCCACGAAGGTGACCTCGGACCTCAAGACCTTCTCGCGCCAGACGCACGAGCTCAGCCGCATCGAGGGGCCGCTGGTCCTGCTCGGCGGCGTCGGCCCCGACAGCCGCTCCCTGACCCCGGCGATCGTCCTGCCCGGCGAGAGCAACCGCCTGGTCACCCGCGACATCGCCACCGATCCGACCAAGAAGGACTTCGACAAGGTCTCGCTCTTCAACGACTCCACCACCGCGGGCGTGGACGGCGTGGTGAGCGCCGACCACATCTCCGGCTTCGGAATGTCGCAGAACGACATCAACACGTCGGCGAGCGGCAGCGCCACCAACGTGACGTTCAAGGGCGGCGTCACCTACCGCGACATGTCCTCGGTCGAGCTTCTGCTCGGCTCGGGCGCCGACAAAGTCACGGTGAAGGGCACGGCGCTCGACACCCTGACGGCAATCCATGGCGGCGGCGGTGCCGACCGGATCACCGTCGAGGCGTCGGCGGGCACGCTCGCCCTGTTCGGCGACACCAGCGCCGACCGCAGCCGCTACAGCGCCACCGACAGCGTCCGGACCGGCGGTGCCATCGCCTTCCGCGACGAGGGCACGGTCGATGCCGACGCCTCCATCGTCAGCCTCGACGACGTCATCGACGCCTCGGGCGCGACCGGCCTCGTCATCATCGACGGCGGCGCGGGCAACGACACGATCAAGGGCGGAAGCGGCCGCAACCTCATCGCCGGCGGGACCGGAAACGACTCGATCGCGGGTGGTGCGGGCGCCGACGTCATCCTCGGCGATTCGAGCTTCAACCTCGACGACGTGAAGCGCATCGTCACGATCGCCGATCCGTTCGTCGATCAGCCGCGGGCCGCGGGCACCGACACGATCGACGCCAAGGGCGGCGACAACGTCATCGTCGGCGACCACGGCCAGATCTACCAGGACGGCTCGGCGACCGCCGGCATCGCCCTGACCGGCACCCACGCCATCACCCGGGTGGTCTCGACCCATCCGGGCGTCGGCGGCGGCGACACGATCACCGCGAACGACGGAAACACCGTGATCATCGGCGGCTTCGGCGCCGACGCGATCACGGCGGGGGCCGGCAACCACGTCATCCTCGGCGACAACGGCGAGGCCGTGTTCGCGGGCAGCGTGCTGGCGAGCCTGCGCAGCACCACCGGCGCGACCGGCGGCGACGACACGATCACGGCGAGCGACGGCGACACCACCATCATCGGCGGCGCGGGCAAGGACGGCATCACCGTCGGCACCGGCACCCACGTGATCCTGGGCGATACCGGCGAGGCGCGCTTCGTGCCCGGTACGCGCACCGTCGGCGGCGTGACGGTTCCGGTCCCGGTCCTGGTCTCCATCAAGACCGCGGACGACGAGGCCGCGATCGGCGACGACGACCGCATCGTGACCGGCGACGGAAACGTCACCGTCATCGGCGGCGCGGGCGCCGACACGATCACCCTCGGCAAGGGCCGGCAGGTGGTCCTCGGCGACAGCGGCTCGGCGACCTTCGCGGACGGCAAGATCGCGGCGATCACCTCCGTCGCCACCGGTGTCGGCGGCAACGACACGATCACGGCAAGCGACGGCGACACCACCATCATCGGCGGAGCCGGCGACGACACGATCGAGGTCGGCGCGGGCAACCACGTGATCCTCGGCGACAGCGGCACGGCCGCGTTCGACGCCGGCACCCTCGTCACGATCGAGAGCCTCGATGCGGGCATCGGCGGCGACGACGTCATCACCGCCAGGGACGGCAACATCACCGCCATCGGCGGCGCGGGCGCCGACCGGATCACGCTGGGCAAGGGCAGCCAAGTCGTGCTTGGCGACAGCGGCTCGGCCACCTTCGTGGACGGCAAGATCGCGACGATCACCGCGGTCGCGACCGAGATCGGCGGCACCGATACGATCACCGCGAGCGAGGGCGACACCACCATCGTCGGCGGCGTCGGCGGCGACACGATCGAAGTCGGCGCGGGCAACCACGTGATCCTCGGCGACAGCGGCAAGGCCGTCTTCACCGCGGGCAAGCTCGCCTCGGTCGAGAGCATCGATCCGGGCATCGGCGGCGGCGACGTCATCGAGGCCAAGGACGGCAACGCCACCGTCATCGGCGGCGCGGGCGCCGACCGCATCACCCTCGGCCGCGGCACGCAGGTGGTGCTCGGCGACAGCGGCTCGGCCCTCTTCGCCGACGGCGCGATCGCGTCGATCACCGCGACCGCGACCGATGTGGGCGGCGACGACACGATCACGGCGACCGGCGGCGACACCACCATCATCGGCGGCGCGGGTGCCGACACGATCAAAGTCGGCGCCGGCAACCACGTCATCCTGGGCGACAGCGGCAAGGCGGTGTTCCGCAACGGCCGCGCCCAGCGCATCGAGTCGATCACGCCCGAGATCGGCGGTGCCGACACCATCACCGCCGAGGACGGCGAGTCCCGGATCATCGGCGGCGCGGGCGGCGACGCGATCACCACCGGCGCGGGCAACCACGTCATCCTCGGCGACAGCGGCGAGGCCGACTTCACCGTGGCCGTAACGGGCGCGGTGACCACGAGCGTGCTCGCGCGCATCGCCACCACGGCGACCGCCATCGGCGGGGCCGACACCATCACCTTCGGTGCCGGCAGCAACGTCGTGCTCGGCGGCGCGGGCGGCGACACGATCAAGGGCGCCGACAGGGGCGCGGTGGTCCTGGGCGACAACGGCATCGTCACCTTCGACGCCGACGGCCGGATCCGGCGCGCGCTGTCGATCGACACCGAGATCGGCGGCGACGACACCATCACCATCGGCGACGGCGACAACGTCGTGCTCGGCGGGACGGGCCGCGACGCCATCACGATCGGCAACGGCGACAACGTCGTGCTCGGCGACAGCGGTCAGGCCGATTTCGAGGCCGGCATCATCGTCGAGATCACCAGCAATAGCCCCGAGGTCGGCGACCGCGACACGATCGCCGTCGGCAGCGGCCGCAACACCGCGATCGGCGGTGCGGGCGCGGACACGATCAGCGCCGGCATCAAGGACGGCGTGAAGGTCGGCACGGCCACCAACGTCATCATCGGCGATGCCGGCCATGCCCGGTTCACCGCCGCCGGCCTGCCGATCCTCGTCGAGACCACCGACGACAAGGTTGGCGGGGACGACACGATCACCGTGGGCGACGGCGTCGCCGTGATCCTCGGCGGCTCGGGCGGCGACGCCATCGCCGCCGGCAACGGCCGCGGCACGGTGCTCGGCGACAACGGCCAGGCGACCTTCGACGCGCAGGGCCGGGTGCTCCGGGTGGCGACCACCGCCGCCACGGCCGGCGCGCGGGACGAGATCACCCTCGGCGACGGCGGCAGCGTTGTCATCGGCGGCGTCGGCGCGGACGCGATCCGCACCGGCTCGGGCGCGGACGTGATCCTCGGCGACAACGGCGGCGCCGTGTTCGCGGACGGCGTCCTCGTCTCCGTCGAGACGATGGAATCCAGCTTCGGCGGCGGCGACACCATCGCGGCGGGCGAGGGCGACAACGTGGTCTTCGGCGGCGTCGGCGCCGACGACATCACCACGGGAGCCGGCCTCGACATCATCCTCGGCGACGACGGCACGGCGACTTTCGCGCAGGGCAAGCTGGTGCGCGTCTCGACCAAGAACGAGAGCGTGGCGGGCGACGACACGATCCGCGCGGGCGACGGCGACAACGTCGTGCTCGGCGGCTCGGGCAGCGACGCCATCACCACCGGCATCGGCGCCGACCTCGTGTTCGGCGACAACGGCGCCGTCGACTTCGTGGACGGCGTCCGCCGGGAGGCTCTCAGCGAGCGGGTCGGCGGCGGCGGTCGCGACACGATCAGCACCGGAGCGGGGGCCGACCTCATCCTCGGCGGCCTCGGCGGCGACACGATCGATGCGGGCAAACTCGACAGCGACGACGACATCGTCTTCGGCGACAACGCCCACATCACCTTCGACGCTCAGGGCCGCGTCACGCTCGCCGAGACCGTCGATCCGACGCTCGGCGGCGACGACGAGATCCAGGCCGGCGCGGGCGCCAACCTGATCCTCGGCGGCTCGGGCTCCGACACCATCACCACCGGCACCGGCGCGGACATCGTGCTGGGCGACAACGGCTTCGTGACCTTCGCGGGCGGGATCCGCCTGGAAGCCATGAGCGACCTGTCGGGCGGCGCGCGCGACACCATCGTCACCGGTGACGGGGCCGATCTCGTGATCGGCGGCCTGGGCGGCGACACCATCGATGCCGGCAAGGACGACAGCGACGACGACATCGTCTTCGGCGACAACGGCCACGTCACCTTCGACGAGCAGGGTCGGGTGACGCTCGCCCAGAGCACCGATCCGACCAGCGGGGGCGACGACAGCATCGAGGTCGGCGGCGGCGACAACCTCGTCATCGGCGGCGCCGGCTCCGACACGGTCACCACCGGTGCCGGCACGGACATCGTGCTGGGCGACAACGGCTTCGTGACCTTCGCAGGTGGAATCCGCCTTGAGGCCAAGAGCGATCCGTCGGGCGGGGCGCGCGACACGATCCAGACCGGCGCGGGCGCCGATCTCATCATCGGCGGCCTGGGCGGCGACGTGATCGACGCCGGCAAGGACGACAGCGACGACGACGTCGCCTTCGGTGACGGCGGTCACGTCACCTTCGACGGCCTCGGCCGGGTGACGCTCGCCGAGACCACCGACCCGACCAGCGGCGGCGACGACCGGATCGAGGCGGGCGACGGTGCCAACCTCGTCCTCGGCGGGGCCGGCTCCGACACGGTCACCACCGGTGCCGGCACGGACATCGTGCTGGGCG